>NZ_MAQZ01000057.1:0-29257 GCF_001756285.1 Frankia sp. CgMI4 | reverse complement strand
CGGCGGGTCCGGCGGGGAGCGGCTCGGGGTCCGCGAAGTCGTCGAAGTCGTCGAAGTCGTCCGCGCCGGCGGGGCCCGCGGTGCCGCCCGGGTACCCGCCACCACCCGAAGACGCCGCGCTCCCCGAATACCCGCCACCACCCGAAGACGCCGCGCCGGTCGATCCCGTCCGACCGCCCTGGAAGGCCCTGCCGTTCGAGCCCGCTCCGCGGTCCGGGGCCGCCCCCGGGTTCGACTTCGATTCGCCGTCGGGCTGGCTCCCCCACGCGCTCCGGTTCCACCAGCTCACGGTTGCGGCTCCTCATCCGACAGGACCTCGCGGGCGACCAGCGCGGTACGCACCGCGGCGATCTCCGCGCGTAGCACGGTGGCGGTGCCGAGCCGGAAACGCGGATCGGCGGGCAGGCAGTCGGTGATCAAGCGGATCAGCATGGGGTGCACGCGACGGGCCGCGAGCTCACCCCGCAGCTGCCGCAGCTTCTCGTCCCGCGCCTCGGCATCAGCCCGGGAACCGGCGGCGTCCGCGGCCGACCTGGCCTCGGTCGCCCCGCCGAGCCAGTCATCCGGGCGGTCACCGGTCAGCGCGAACAGCAGGGTGGCCGCCAGGCAGTGCAGGTCGTACTGCGGGCTGAGCGGCTCGGCTCCCGGCGGGGCGTAGCCCGGGGTCGCGGTGGTGGGCATGACCTTGGCCGACGGCTCGACGATCGCCRCCGTCGACAGGTCGACGAGCGAGTACCGGGGTGGGTCACCAGCGACGAGGATGTTCTCCGGCTTGACGTCGCCGTGGACCCAGTACCCCCTGATCCGTTCCTCGTGCTGGTAGAGCCGCTGCGGTCGGATCGTGTGCATCGCCTCCAGCGTGGCGCTGATCTGGTCGGCCAGCTCAACGACCTGGCGGGCGCTGAGCGGGCCGGACTCGGTGACCCGGGAGTCAAGCGTGGTGGGCACCATCTGCCCGATGTCACCGATGAACTGCATGACGATGAACGCCTCACGGTTGTACCGCTCGACCTCCCGCTCGTTGCCCCCGGTCACGAGCGCGTTATGGTCGTGCCGGGTCGGCGAGGGCCCGTAGACGACGTCCACCAGGGCCGGCACCCCGTGGGTGATCTCGCCGAGCGCCGCCTGCACGGCGACCGCGTCCTCGACGTCGATCGAGCGCTTCTCGTACTGGGTCCTGGCGTACTCGGGATTGATGTCGTGGTCGCGGCCGCCCCACCATGCGCCCTTGACGACGACCAGGGCGTTGCTCCACTCGTCCCGGGCGAGCTCGACGTAACCTTGGCCGCCCTCGGCGAGATGACGCACGCAGCGGTACCGGCCACGGCCCCAGGTGCGCGGCACCGACGCGAAGGACGCCCCGTARCGCAACCGTTCGACGATCTCCAAATCAGAGGCGACCGTACTCACCGGCCACCTCCGGGTACCCCACCRCCGCCAGGTCCGCCGTTCCCGAGCACCCCGCCGGCCGGCCAGGGTCCCGTCACATGCACTTCCAGACCCACGACGTCGCGGACCAGCCAGACCGGCTCCTCGCCGTCCCACCTCTCGGCGACGCCCGGCGTCAGCCGCCGGGCACCCACCCACGAGCCGTTCGTCGACAGGTCGGTGAGCGTCACCGTCCCGTCGCGCTCGTTGCCGACCATCAGATGGCGCCGCGAGACCCGGCCGGCGGCGTCGATCTGCAGCCGGTCGCAGACGTCGACGACGATCAGGTCGTCCGCCGTCCGCTGCACGGCGTTCGGTTGCCGTCCCAGCACAATGCGTTCACCGGGTCCCACGTTCGGGGTGTCGAACGACGAGCCGTCGCCGCGCCGGACGGTCAGCCGCCAGCCTGTTCCGCCCGGCCGCCCGGCCGCCCTGGTTGCCTCGGCCGCCCTGGTTGCCTCGGCCGCCCCAGCCGTCCCAGCCGCGTTGACCCGGCCGACCCGCACGAGCGACCCGGCCAGGTGGAGCGGGACGTCGAAACGCCACTCCCGGGGCAGGTCACGCACCAGCCGGTCGTCGCCCAGACTGGTGCCGTTGTGGGAGCGGTCGACCACCATCGCCGTGCCGGCAGCCGTGAGGGTGATCTCCACGTGCCGGGTGCTGATGTAGTCGTAACTGCTACCGAGCCCGGCCGTGACGTCGACGAGCTGCTCCGAGCCGAGGTTGTGGTCGGGATGGCGCCCAAGGACGACCGTGGTGCCCACCTCCAACGTCACGAGRCGATGGGTGCCGCCACCCTCGATCCTCAGCACGACCGGACCCGCCACCACCCTGGCATCCCACCCGGCGCCGGACGGCACGGGCAGGCCGACGATGGTCGGCGCCCCCACGGTGCCCGAGGGCGGGATGTAGGCGGGAGCATCGAAGATCGTGGCGTCGTCCGCGAGCGCGTCCCCGAGCGCGTCCGCCAGGGTCCTGCGACTTCCCTCCCCGGGTTCGCCATGGCCCGCCTGCCGGTCCGGGGCATCCAGGTCCAGGGGCTCGGTCGCTCCCCGGGGGGCCGGCGCGTCCCGCGGCGCGGGGGGCATGGGCGACGCCGAGGGCACAGGCGACGCCGCGCCCGAGGCGTCCCCGACCGCCTGCCCAGTATCCGTCTCGATCTCCTGGACCGGGCGTCGACACAGCGGACAGACCAGCCGGGCGCCCTGGCCGCGCCCCGCCACGCGCATCGGTGGCGACACGAGCGGCCCCAGCCGGGCGTTCACGCAGTCGGGGGTCACGCAGCGATAGGCGTTGGCGCGGGCAGCGGCGACGACCTCCGGTCGCCCCCGCAGGCCCGACGCCTTCACCTCGTCCTGCCGCGCGGCCCGCTCCCAGGTGACGGTGTCGATCCGGTTCATCGCCCGGCGGACCAGTTTCACGTTCTCGCCCGCCGGGGCGGCGGGTAGCACCTTCCATCCGAAGAAGGTCGAGGCGTCGCCCTGGATCCACGCGTGGGCGTCGATGTTGCGTTTGCCGTAGAAGTTGTCCTTGCTGACGACCTTCCCCCCGACGGCCCTCGCCTCCTCCAGCAGGATGTCGTCGGCCTCGGCCGCCCAGGCCAGAGCGCCGTCACGGTAGTACCGCTGCAGCGGAGCGAGGTCGTCAAGCAGGCCGCGCAGGCTGTTGTCGGCCACATAGCGAAAGGTCGCGTCGGCGCCGAAGGCACGGCGGGCGGCGGCCTCCACGGCGAACAGCCGCGCGGTCACGCCGCACCGGCGCGGGCAGCGTGCGCCGTGCGCGCAGCCGAGACCGATCTGCGCGAAGCTGCCCGGCGAACCGTCCCGGGTGATGTTACTGACGTCGAACAGCACCGTCGTCGAGGACATGGGACTCCTACCGATTGTCAGCTGTTGCCGAGGACGTCGTCGAGACGCCGACGGGACGCCGCCCCGCCGTGTTGCCGGCCGGACACGGGGTCCGCCTCGACGAGATCACGGGTCCGGGTCCTGGTGCGGGTCGCCCGGACCCGGGCTCCCGACACCGCGTCGGCCGGCGCGACACCCTGGCCGAGGGCCCGTAGCGTCGCGTTGTAGTGGTCGGCCAGATCGTCGAATCCGCGGTCCGCCGCCCACAGCGCCGCGTTCCGGAACAGCTCGGTGACGCTCTCCCGGGAATGGGCGAAGCTGGCCCGCTTCRCAATCTCCTCGTCGAACTCCGCGATGCTCTCCTCGTGTTCGAGGGAGGATTCCGCGTCCGGGAAGACATCCGCCTCGACGGTGGCCCGGAAGCGCTGCGCGGCGTGCGGGTCGGCCCGGCTGTCCACAGCCAGCCGCCGTCCACCGGCGACCACCCCGCCGCGGGCCTGAAGAATCGTGTGCGCGCCGAGCGGTGTGTCCGGAGCGCGCAACCGGAGCAGGAAGACCGGACGGTCCTCGCCGGTGCTCACGGCGGGTAGCGGCAGCCGCAGCTCGGTGCCGCGCGAGGTCGGTGGCGGCACCTTCATGAGGTGACGCTGCGGTTTGATCCGCCGCAGCGCCTCCACCGTCCAGCCGGGTCGGATCAGGACCCGCAGCTCACCGCGCCCCGCGGCCGCGCCGACCACCGGTTCGATCAGCGACGAGACGATCGCGTCGATCCGGTCGACGTCCTCGGCCGCCGCCCAGACGTGCTGCGTCTGGCCGCACACCCCGACCATCTCGGCGAGCACCTCGTCCCGGGCGTCGACGCCGATGCCCAGCGCGTCCGTCCCGATGCCCTGGTCGCCGAGCCCGGCGACGATGTGGGCGAGCTGCTCGGGCTGCCAGCGGCCGATGTTGGCCTCACCGTCGGTGATGAGCAGGACCCGGTAGACGTCCGCGTCCGGCGCCTGCGCGAGCAGCTCCCGCCCGGCGACGGCGAGCGCGTCGCCGATGTTGGTGTAGGAGTCCGCGTCGCTGTTCGTGGGGCCGTCAACGGCCGGCAGGCGGTCGGGCCGACGTCCGGCGCTGATCACTCGCGCCTCGCGGGCGAAGCGCACCAGCACGAGCGGGCAGCCGTCGGGCAGCAGGCCGTGCACGCGTTCCAGAACCCGCTGCGCGAGCTCCCACTTGCTGACCGCGTCCGGCGCCGCCGGATGCAGCATCGACAGGGATGCGTCGACCGCGACGGCGACCGCCACCTCCCGCCGGCCCCGCGGCGGATCGGCCACGCTGATCGTCAGCCGGAGCACCCCACCCGGCTTCGTGACACCCCGGTCCATCTGGCCCTCGACGCCGAGCCGGTCCCTGTCGTTCATCAGTTTCCTTTCTCCCCGTGAATGCGCGGCTCCCCGTGAATGCGCGGCTCCCCGTGAATGCGCGGCTCCCCGTGAATGCGCGTGCCGGTGCCGCGGGACTCGCCGACGCCGGTGAGCATCGCCCGCTGGCGCGGTCTGGTCCGGGTGGCGACCACCTTCTCCCGGGCGGAGCGGATCGCGATCACCGCGACGGTGGCGTTGTCGTGCCCACCGAGGTCCTCCGCCCGACGGCAGAGCAACGAGGCCAGTTCGGCGGGGGTGCGGGCGACCGAGGCGAGGTCCTCCAGCACGTCGCAGAACCTCCAGTCGGCCACGCCCGGAATGTCCTCGGCGGTGTCGACGCCCGCCTCGCACGCCCCGTCGGTGGCGAGGATCAGCAGGTCGCCGTCGGCGAGCTGCACCCTTCTGGTCGCCACCGCGGTCGCGCCGCGCTGCGCCGTCCGGACGCTCTCGGTCACGATGCCGCGCTCCTCGGGTGTGGGAGCCTGGCCGGCGACGATCGCCTCGGCGACCACGCTGTGCTCGCTGGACAGCCGGGTGGCCACGAAGCCGTCGCCGCAGCGGCGCAGCAGGTAGGCACGGCAGTCCCCGACGGTCGCGATGTCGGCGCGACCGCGGGAGATCGAGGCGAGCACCGCCACCGCGGCGGCCCGGCGGCTCAGCGGCGCGGGCGGCGGCGGCAGCGCGACGTCCAGCAGCAGCCGCTCCGGTTCGGTCTCGCCGTCCTTCCACCGCCGACGGAATGCCGCGAGCAGCGCCCGCGCCGCCCACCGTCCCGAACCGTCACCGGGACCGGTAATGCCGTCGAGCACCGCGCAGGCGGTGGTCGTGCCGTCCGACGGGTCCTCGACCTTCGCCCAGCCGACCGCGTCCTCGTTGTCGCCTTCCGGGTTGCCGCCCGCCTTGCGCCAGCCCGTCACGCTCTCGCACGCGACGACGGTCGTCAGCCGCTCGTTGCGCGCGGGGAAGACGAAGGGTGCGATCCTCGACGCCAGCGCACCGGCTCCGGTCGCCCGGCGACCATGCTCGGGATGTAGGCAGGCCCGCAGCGCGGCGTCGGCGCCGGGCGGCCACTCGCCGGCGGCAAGCCCGGCCATCGCCAGCATCGAGGCGTCCCGGTTGCTCCACTCGCCGGTCAGCGCCTTGAACAGCACCACGGCGAACAGGCGAAGGTCACGGGCGGGACCACGCTCCCCCGCCGGAGTGACGAACCAGGGGTCGACGGGGTCGTGCCTGCCCGCGTCCAGCAGATCGCAGACGGCCAGAGTGAGGCTCTGCCCGGTCCACCTGAAGCTCCACGGCGCGAGAAGCCCCACGCCCTGCTGATGGAACGGTTCGAGGCTGCGGCCGATCTCGACGAAGGCGCGCAGCAGTGCGGCCGCGGAGATCGCGGGAGCATCGGCGGAATGGCTGTCGAGCAGATCAACCAGCGGCAGTCCCGGAAGTTCCGGCCAGCTCAGCTCGACCCGCACCGGCATGATCAGTCCGGCGCTCGCCGTGGGCAGGGCGACGCGGGGTGGGGCATGGCGTAAGGAGACCGCGCCGGYCCCCGCGTCCGCGGCGGCGTCGAACTCGTCGAAGTCGACCTCGTCGAGACCGGCAGGGTCGTCAAGACCGGCAGGGTCGGGAACGGCGTCTTCAGGACGTGTGTCGTCGAGACCGGCAGGGTCGTCAAGACCGGCAGGGTCGTCAAGACCGGCAGGGTCGTCGAGACCGACGTCCTCGGGAACCGCGTCGTCAGGAACGGCGTCGTCAGGAACGGCGTCGTCAGGAACGGCGTCGTCAGGACGTGCGTCGTCGAACGGGAACGGCTGATCCGAGTCACCGGGCTCCACCGACTCGGCGGTCACGTCGAACGGACCCGGGTCCTCCGCCTCGTCCAGCGCGTCCAGCGCGTCTGGCACGTCTGGCACGTCCAACTCTTCGGCTTCGCCGAGCAGCTCGGCACCCTCAAGTGCATCCGGACCCGACGACCCGGCCAGACCACCGGATCCGCCCGGGTCGTCGGGTCCGGTGGGGTCTTCCAGCTCGTCGCTGTCGTCCTGCCCGGCCGCCGGCGCGTCCGGGCCTCCGAGCTCGTTCGCCTCCTGCGCTCCGGGTGAACCGGTCACCGCCCCGAAAGGATCGATCCCGGCGACGCCACCATCGCTGGCGCGCGGGCCGTCCAGGACACCGCCCGGGACATCGGAGGAGTCCCCGCCCACGACCCCTGTGATCACCGCCGGAACCGGGTCGCCTGGCGAAACCACAGGTCCGTCCGGGCCGGTCAACGGTGCTTCCCGATCACATCTGCCGGGGCGTGGGATGCGGACATCCCGACGCTACCGTCCGAATCATCCAGATGATCAGCGTCCATGGTCGTGGCAACGGCGACGTGCACGACGGTCCCCCCTTCCTCCCGCAAGATCGCGAAAGATCTGCAGTATGCCTGTCCGCGCGATATGACGGTATCGCTCGGCCTCGTCAGGTAAAGGACAGCCATAACCGACATCTATCGGTCTGGTCGTCATCGGCGGCATCTGCGACGGYCGGTGGCAACGGCCCACTACCTTCCGGAGGCACCGTGTCCKAGTTCAACTCCCGCCGCGCTCAGCGTCAGGTCCCGGCCAGGCGGAGCAACCCACTGCAGAAACTTGCCCGTGACCGGGCCCGGCAGGCCCGCCGACGCACTCGGCGCGATCAGCCGCTGCCGGATTACCTCGCCCGCTACGCGTCCGGACCGGACGGACATCCCCGATCGGCATCGACTACGATGGGCAAGCCGCGACCGAGCGGGAATTCCCTCAAGCACCTGCGGCCGGTTCCGTGGACGTCGCTGGGACCCGCGACGGTCCTCGATGCCCGCGTCGACTTCTCGGACTGTGCCGGCTACAAGCGGCGCCCGGTGGTCGCGGTGCGGGTGGAGAACGGCGTCATCCTGGCCTTCCCGATTACCACTCAGGTACGTCGGCTCAGCTGGGTTTGCGGACGCCTGCTCGCCTTCCCACGGGAGGCCGGTCTGCGCGAAGCCCAATCCGCGATCCTGTGGCGCCCGGTGGCAATCGAACGCTCCGATGTGATCCGGGTTCTCGGTCGTCTCATCGGCTCCGACCTCGAAGAGTTTCAGATTCACGCACGGGCGGTGCGCGGGGTCGACGGCAGCGACGCCTGACCCACGCCGGTATCCGGGCACGGACGAGATCGCCGGGGAAGCAACGACCGGAGGGGCCGGAACGACCCTGCGGAAGGATACCGTTACACTCGCTCGCCATGCGGCTGCGGTTCCTCGTCGACGATCGGGTCGAATTCGACCAGCGGCTGCGCCGTTCCGACCAGCTGTGCGTCGGTGCCGCCCCGGACGACGTCTGCGACGATGCCGCGTCGCACCGGCATCTGTCCGCCAGCCCGCCGGACCGGAAACTCTCCCGCCGGGCCGCCCGCCTGTCCGCCGCGCCGGGCGGCGGCTGGAATGTGGAAATCGCGAACCTGAACCAGGCCGATGTCCGGAACTGGGGACAGCCGACGTATCCCGTCGAGCAGGGCGGGCTGGTGTCGGTGACCGACCGGCCGACCGYGGTCTGGCTGCGCGGCACTCCGCAGCGCAGCTACCTGCTGTTATGCGAGCCGGAGCCGACCGGCGTCCGCCGGATTGCCCGCGATCGTCGAGTGACGGAGAGCAACGAGGTCGATCGCCTCTCCGAGAAGGAGACCGAGGCGATCCGCGTGGTCTTCGAACAGCATCTACGGTGGCYGCCCCTGCGTAACCCGGATCCACGTCCCAAGAAATCCGCCGCCGACCGGCTGGGGATCAAGCAGACCTCGCTCAACGACCGGTTGGCGGGCGCGCTGGAGAAGGCGAGACGGGTCGGCTACCAACCACCGGGCGGGCAGGTCGCCCCGACCCGCGACGCCGACTGGGTGTACTGGCTCGTCGGCATCGGTGCGCTGGACTTCGAGATGCACGCGGGAATCGGCTAACCGTCCCGATCATCGAACGGCGGCTGGCCGATCGAGCGAACCCGAGTCAGACGGACCCGGGGGCGGCGCCGGACGAACGCGCACCCCGCCGGGTCGTTCCCCCTCGCCCGCGTCCTAACTCTCTACGCCTGCGCCTCTACGCCGGTGTTCTTCCCGTCCGCGCTTTCTCCCGATCCACGTGCTCCGCCGATCGACGCGCCCGTATGACTCGTCACTACCGATCCGGATATTCCTCGTCGGACGCCTCGGCTCCACTCGGCGTTGTCGAGATTTCCCGGGCGCATCGCATGAGCCGAAGATTTGTCTCCTGCTCGGCGAGCCCCCGATCACCCGATCGGGGGCTCGCCGACCCCGCGAGACGCGACCATGGAGATATGGTGATCTCGGTGGAGCGGCGGGTAGCGGTGGCGGCGGGTCCGGAACATCTGGAACTGCACGTCGAAGAGCTACGGCCAGAGGGTTTCCCACTCGACGATCCCCCGCCGGAGATTCCCTGGTCACCGGCTCCCCCGCCCCCGGGCCACCTTCGGGCGGACGGCCGTCCCCCGAACGAGGCACGGGCCCCGAACGAGACGCGGATCGCGGACAGGACACAGATCGCGGACGAGACACGGACCATGACGTCGGACGACAGGCCGGCGACGATCCGCGGCGGGGGTGGCGACATCCCGGTCCTGCTGCTCCACGGGATCGCCGGCAGCACGGCGGACTGGGCCGCGGTGGTTCCGGAGCTCGCCACGTCCCGCCGTGTGATCGCCTACGACCAGCGAGGGCATGGCGCGAGTGGCTGGGCCACGACGGGCCGAGCGGGTTACAGCTTTGATCAGCTGGTGGCGGACCTCGCGACGGTGGTCGACGTGCTCGGGCTGCCCGCCGTCCACCTGATCGGCCACTCGATGGGCGGGGTGGTGGCGCTGCGCTACACGCTCAACCATCCGGGACGGGTGCGGTCCCTGGTTCTCGCTGACACCGCGGCCGCTCCCGCCACGGGCACGGGCGGGATCACGAAGCGGGTCGTGTCCGTCCTGCTGGCAGGGGCGGCGGCGATCGCGACGGCCGTCCACGCCGGCCGGAACCGCGCGGTGGCGGGGCTCGGCCGGATGGATCCGAACGCGATCGTCGCGCTCTGGCGGGACCTGAGCAGCTATCCGTCCCTCACGGACCGGTTGGGCGAGATCTGCGCCCCGACCACCGTCATCGTCGGTGAACGGGACTTCAGTCTTCGTGACGCCGCCGAGACGCTCGCCCGATCCGTGCCGGACGCCCATCTCGCGGTGATCGCCGGTGCCGACCACAATCCACACGCGAGCCGCCCGATCGCCTGGCTGACCGCCGTGGAGGATCACCTCACCCGCGCCGACCAAATAGCCACCGATCTCATCCGCTGATGTCGGGCCATGCCGGCCGACCGGTTGACTTCGAGTGCGCTCCCACCGCTATGGTCGGCGCGAGGCTGGCTTCCTCCCTCGTCYGCAGGTGGGGGATTCCCGGACCTCGCGGGCCGGGTTCCTGCTTCTTTTCCCGACGGGAGGTCCCGACGGATGCGTCACCGACTACCGTCGGTTCGGTCTCCCTCCATCTCCACAGGATCTTCACCGGCGAGTACGGCTCGTCTTCTATCCGGTCTGATGCGAAAGGGGGTGAGCGGCGTTTCCTCCTCCGCGTGGACGCGGAGGTTTCCACGCCGCGCATACCATGAAGTACCGCAAACTCGCCCGGACCGGCGTCGAGGTCAGCACCCAGTGTCTCGGCGCCATGATGTTCGGCGCGTTCGGCAACACCGACCACGACGAATGCGAACGCATCATCCATCGGGCCCTCGACGCCGGCATCAACTTCCTCGACACCGCCGACATCTACTCTCAGGGTGAGAGCGAGGAGATCGTCGGCCGGGCCATCAAGACCCGCCGCGACGACGTCGTCCTTGCCACGAAGTGCTTCAGCCCCATGGGCGAYGAGCGCAACTCCCGCGGCGGCTCGCGGCGCTGGATCATCCGCGCGGTCGAGGATAGCCTGCGCCGCCTCGGCACCGACTACATCGACCTCTACCAGGTCCACCGCCACGACTGGGACACCGACCTCGAGGACACCCTCGGCGCCCTGTCCGACCTCGTCCACGCCGGCAAGGTCCGCTACCTCGGCTCCTCCTCCTTCCCCGCCGACTGGATCGTCGAAGCCCAGTGGGCCGCCCGGCGCCGTAACAGCGAACGGTTCGTCTGCGAACAGCCCCAGTACTCCATCTTCGCCCGCTCCATCGAAGAAGCCGTCCTGCCCGCCGCCCAACGCCACACCATCGGCATCATCCCCTGGAGCCCGCTGGCCGGCGGCTGGCTCACCGGCAAGTACCGGCGCGGCGAGCAGGCTCCGGCCGGATCGCGCTACTCGTCACAGGGCTTGCTCGGCCGCCGCCAGGGTCAGGCACTCTCCGAGGACCCGCACGCACCCGCCCGCTTCACCGTGGTGGAGGAGCTGACCACCCTCGCCAAGCAGGCCGGCGTGTCCCTCACCCACCTCGCGCTGGCCTTCGTCGACAGCCACCCCGCCGTCACCTCAACCATCATCGGRCCCAAGACGCTCACTCAGCTCGACGACGTCCTCCTGGCGGCCGAGATCACCCTCGACCAGGCGACACTCGACGCGATCGACGAGATCGTCACCCCCGGCACCGACATCGCCGGCACCAACCACCACAGCGGTAACCCGGCACTGCGGCCGAGTTGCCGGCGTCGGACGGCCCACTGACGGACGAACCACTGACCAGCCTGACCATGCCCACCCCCGACCAGCCACGTTTCTCGACTCACGGCACCGCCAAGCCGGTCGGCGCCGCGGCATCTCCGGAGGCAGACAAGCCGTCTTCCGGATCCTGAGACGATGCGCTACAGTCGCCCGAGTCAGGTAACATAAGGGGGGTTCAACATGAGTGTCATCGTCGCCGTGACCCTGAAAGTCGATCCAGCCGCTCTTCAGCAGCTGTTCGCATCGAAGGCAGACATCTTCACATCCATCGCCGAGCGGGCACAAAAGGTAGGAGCCTTGCACCATCGTTTCCTTGCCGGCCACGGGCAGGTCATCATCCTCGATGAATGGGATTCCACGGAGGCGTTCCAGGAGTTCTTCACCAATCAGCCTGAGATAGCCGCCCTCATGCGGGATGCCGGCGTCGAGGGACCCCCGGAGATTCAGGTCTGGCAGCCGATCGAAGGCGCGCCCGACACCTTCTGAGCGGGCGCGCGGGACACGGGCGGGGGACGGCTACGGCTCCCCGTATCCGCGCCGCGGAACGGACCGGTACCCCCGCCCGGAATCGTCATCACCAGAGTTCATGATGATATCTTTGAGAACACTCGAAGCGGTCAGGTGTTCCGAGTGCGCAGCAGCATGTGAAGTTCGTTGTTCCAGTCGATGCCGTTGCTCTCCCGCCCCGCTGGAACCTGTCCGTGGCAGTCGGCGAGAAAGGCGGTGACCTTCGACTTCGCCAGCTCGAGATCGGCATGCCCCGACGGGCTGGACAGGGACACCGTGATCACCGTCTGCCCCTTGGATCTCGTCGGCCGGATGCGCACGTCGCCGGTCCCGGCGGGAACCTCGATCCCTTCGGCCAGCAGCGCGCGGGCGAAGATCCAGGTGATGGCCTCTTCACCGGGACGTAGGATCAACTCAACGGCGAAGGGATCAGCCGGGTCATAACGGAGTGTGCCGGGGATCGCCTCTCGCTCCCCCTCCTCCGTGACGTAGTCAACGGATAGATCGCGCGCCACGACATGCGCGGGCGTCGAGCTGTGACGGAGCATCGCTGCCTCCCAACACGGTCGGATTCGACACTGTTCAGCATCGCGCCCGGCGACGCCCGGTTTGGCCACCCGACGGGCCTCTCTGGACGGGCGGATCAACCCGGCACGGCTAGGCCGGTCGGCATAGCCGGCGAGTGAACGCAACGTCACGGTTCCATCGCTATTTTGTCGCGGTTTCGGCATGGTTGCGGCGACCCCACGTCGAGAGATTCCGGCCGAGTCCGCCGACGGGTGYGGCGATGACCTCGTCACTGGCCCGACGGGTGTCGACGCTGGYCGTCGTACCGGTGGGAGGGAGTCGGCCCAGACCGTCAGGACCATCCGCCCCCACCGGCCGGCCCGTCGTCAACTCAGCCGCAGGGAGCCCGGTAGCGTCAGCCGCAGGGAGCCCGGTAGCCCATATCCCTGAAGGCAGTGCTCCATTCACCGGCGGTGATCCGGTTCGCCGGATCGGCGCACGCGGTGTCCGCGAGCCGGCCGGGCTCGGCGTCCCACAGCCGCAATGTCCCGTCGTGACCAGCCGAGACGACGACGCCCGTGCCGGAGACGAAGGCGATCGCGCTGATCGGCTGGGTGTGCCCGTGCCACTGGGTCAGCAGGATCGGCGTGTCCAGACGGGAGATGTCGGTCAGCCGGACCGTCTCGTCATCGCCGGCGGAGGCGACGACGTCGGCACCCGGCTCGAAGGCCACGCTCTGGATCCCGCCCAGCGAGCCGGTGGCGACGCCACGGGCGGGATTGTCCGGATACCGCACCTCCCACAGGCGCACCGTGGCGTCGACGCCGCCGGAGACCAGAACGCCTCCGTCGCCGGTGAAGACCACGGACCGCACCCCACGGCTGTGCCCGCGCAGGATTCCACCCGCGGTCGGCCGCGCCGCGTCCCGGATGTTCCACAGATGGACGGTGCCGTCCTCACCAGCGAACGCGAGCAGGGTGCCGTTAGGCGCGAAGGCCATCGAGCGCACTCCCCCGGTCTGACCGTCCGCCCGGACGCGCTGCTTCGGACGCGCCGGGTCCGTGACGTCCCACAGCGCGACGATGCCGTCCGCACTCGCGGACCCGAGAGTGTTGCTGTCCGGGCTGAAGGCCAYCGACTGCACCGCGTCGGTGTGGGCCTGGATGGTTGACCATCGGACCATCTGGTCGGGGTCGTGCAGGTTCCACAGTCGGATCGTGCCGTCGGAATGGCCCGCGGCGAGCAGGCCACCGTCCCGGTTGAACGCCAGCGACTCGATCCAGCTGCGGCTCGGCACCGAGACGAAGGTGTGCCGGACCAGCTCGGTCCGACCGACGACTTCCCATAACGTGACCGTTCCGTTGTTGCTCCCCGCCGCGATCCAGTGCCCGTCCGGGCTCACCGCGAGCGCCAGCAGGGCACCGGTCCCGACGGGGATGGTGGTCGGGGTGATCCCGGCACCGAACAGCGCGATCATCGCGCTCCGGGTCCTGGCCGAGTGCGGCTCGGCGCGGTAGGCCGCGAGCGCGAGCCGGCGAGCGAGTCCCGTGTCGCCGTCCTGGAGGAGCAGCGCCCGCTCGGCGACCRCCTCAGGCACGCTCATCTCGGTCCGCGAGCCCCCGCCCCTGGTGGACACGATGGCGACCGTCGTCACGAGCACGGTGACGGCGGCCACCAGGGCAACGATGATCAGCGGACGTCGGTTGCGGGCCCGGTCGCCCGGTGGCGCGGCGGACGAGGACCTCCGCGACGACGAGGACGACCGCTGAGACGAGGACGACCGCTGAGACGAGGACGACGAGGACGACGGGGACGCTCCTCGCCCGGGGTCCTGGCTGTGTTCGTCCTCGGTCCAGACCGTCACCAGAGCATCGGCGAAGTCCCGGGACCGGGACGACGAGCCTGCGCCCGGCCGCCAGCGGGCATCCGGCCCGGACGGTGACGCCTCGCTCCCCGACGAGGACGACCCGAGCCCGGGAGAAGAGGTCGGGCCCGGAACCGACGACGGGCCCGGAACCGACGACGGGCCCGGAACCGACGACGGGCCCGACCGGGCTGGTGCCCCGGGAATGCCCGGCCCCGGGAACGAGATCAGGTTCGCCGGCGGCGGGGGTCCGATCGGCTGATGGCCGGTGACGGGCGTGATCGGACCCGCGAGGTCGGCGTCGCTCGCCGACGTTCCGGAGGCGCCGCCGGGGGACGTGTTCAGCGGCCGGATCAGCGCGGTCACCTCGGACAGGGACAGCCCCTTGACCGCCATCGGGGCTTCGACACGTAGGTCCAGAAGGCGCGCGTAGAGCTTCTCGGCGGTGGGTCGCTCCGCCGCTGCCTTGCGCATCGCATCGGAGACCAGGGGCCGCAGGCTGTCCTCGAAGCCGTCAAGCGTCGGAGGATCGTTGACCGTCCGGTACAGCACGCTGGGAGCGGGGCCGTTACCGAACGGGTAACGACCGGTCCCGGCGAAGATGAGGACACCGCCCCAGGCGAACACGTCCGCCGCCGAGGTGACCTGCTCGCCCAGGGCCTGTTCCGGCGCCATGAACGCCGGCGTCCCGAGCTGGCGATCCCCGCTGAGTACCGTCGCGGAGTCCAGGGCGCGCGCGATACCGAAATCGATCACCTTCGGCCCGAGCCGGGACAGCAGGATGTTGGACGGCTTCAGATCCCGGTGCACGAGTCCGGCCCGGTGGATCGCCATCAGCGCGGTGGTCATGCTCACCGCCAGCTGATGAAGCTCCGCCGGGGTCAACGGGCCACGCGTGCCAACCGCCTCGGACAGCGTCGGCCCGTCGACGTACTCGGTCACCAGATAAGGCGGATCGGCGGTGATGTCGACGTCGAGGACCGCCGCGGTGCAGAAACGAGCGACCCGCCGGGCGTTGTCGGCCTCCTGCTTGAGCCGGCTGCGGAACTCGGCCAACCGGGCGAGATCCGCCCGGATCAGTTTGACCGCGACCAGACCACCGGCGGCGTTCTCCCCCAGGTAGACGGTCCCCATCCCACCCGCGCCGAGACGCCGCACCAGCCGGTAGGGACCGACCTCGGTCGGTTCGGAGGCAGCACGATCCGCGGGTCCGTCCGCGGGTCCGTCCGCGGGTCCGTCCGCGGGTCCACTCCGGCCGGGTGGGTGGGACATTAGCTGATCACTCCCGCCCGAGGTTGTCGAGGTTGTCGAGGATCCCGAGGTTGTCGGTCAGCAGGCCACCCGCGCCTGGCAACGCCCGGTAATGCCCGGCGGCGCCTGGCACCTAGCGACGCTGCGACCTGGCACGCCGACGTCCACGGGCCGCCATCTGGTAGTGCACGGCCAGGAATGACAGCGCCAGGAAGAGCGGAAGCAGCACCGACGAAGGCGAAGCGCTGGTGTCCGCGGAGACCAGCACCATGTCTATACCGGCGGAGAGGTTAGCTCCGCAGGCGGCGGTGACCGGACGGTAACCCGGCCGGAAGCTGGCGAACTGGACCACGGTCTCGAACGTGCCGTCCTGGTCGGYGACGGTCCGTCCGACCAGCTCGCCGCCCGCGGTGAGCACGGCCTGCGACCCGGGTCTGCAGCCGGCACCCCGGGCGAACAGCGTATCTCCGGCCGTCACGGCGCTCCGGTCGAACAACAGCTCACCGGGACGTGCCTCGCGTGCCACCGGCTCCCCCACATCCGGCTTCCCCACATCCGGCTCGGACACGCCGGGCTCGGACACGGGTGTGCATACGCCCAGCACGCGCACCGTCCCCTTCGGGCAGCGGGACGGGGTGGGTGCCGCGCACTGCTCGTCCAGCGGAACCGCGAGGCCGCCGGGGCAGAGCCGGCGCCCGGCGGGGCAGTCGAGCGTCGCCGCGCGCACGGAACCGTCCCAGCAGACGACCGGGACCGGCGGGGATGGCCGCGGCGGCGGGCAGGCTTCGCCCACGGCGACGCCGACCACCGAACCAGGGCAGGCCTTCTGCGGCAGGGGGCACTGGTCGGCCGATCGGCGCACGGAGCCGTCCGGACAGGTAACCGAGGTCTCCTTCTCCCCCTTGGAGCCCGGCTTGGTGGAGTCGGTGACCGGGGACGAGGTGATGGGAGGTGACGTGGTCTTCGTGCCCTCCGTGGGGCAGGGCGTCCCATCGACCAGGCCGAGCGGCAACGCGGGGGCGGGCGTCGCGCAGTGCCGGGGATCGCCGTCAGCACATCCCCTGTCTGTCCCCATCCCTGTACCCGTCCCCGGCGTTGACGTCGACGCCGGCCCGGAGGTGCACCGGGGTTGCGGGCAGGCACCGTTCGGCGGTGATGACGCCGCCGCGTCGGCCGATCGAGGCGTGCTCGGTGGGCAGGTCGGACCGTGCTGGTCGCAGGGGCCGCCCGCATTGCGCGTGGCTGCGGCCGGGCAGGTCGGCGAACTGGACGTGCAGCGCCCACCAGCGTCCGTCGTCGTCCCCGACGGGCAGCTCGTCGCACTCGGATCGGAGTGGGGAGACGGGGTACCGCTGGGGGTCTCCGGGTTCGGCGCCGGATTCGGAATGGGAGGCCGGGACGGGGAGGTGGACGGCAGCGGAGACGTGGACGGGGGGATGGACCGGGTCGGGGACGGCAGCGGGGACGGGGACGCGGATGGCAGCGGGGACGGGGATGCGGACCGGGTCGGGGCTGGGGACGGGGACGGCAGCGGGGACGGGGGGATGGACCGGGACGGGGAGATGGACTCCGACGACGTGCCGGTCGACGTCCCGGGACTGACCATCGCCGTGGCGACGCCGGCCCCGCTGACCAAGAAAAACACAACGACAAACACCGTCGATACCAGACCGCGCGACGGCCGTGGCACGAATCGACCAGATACTCGCTGGCCAGACACCAGAGCGCCCCCCCGGGTGCGGCTGGCAACACGCCCGTTGCCGGCGGCCTGCCCCGGACCGGCGGAGACAACGTGATGCACGTTAGGCGGAAGTCCCGCCCTACGACGATCGATAGGATAACAGTCGCGTTGCCGGTCATCCGGGCCACGGGGGGAAGCGGTGAATGTCAGAYTGCCGACGGAGAAGTCGGCGCGGGAAAGTATTTTCGTCGCCGTTTGCCTGACGGCGTGCCTGAGTTGGCTCATGTTACCCATGGCGTCTCCGGTCCATGCGGCGGACGGCGGCGGGGTGGAACTCGGCGTCACCGTCGACGGTCAGCCCCTCGGTGAGGACAACGTGGTCCTCGAAGCCAGTGCGGTCGCCCGCGTGGTGGTCAGCGTGCAGAACCTGACCCGGTCGAATGTCCCCGTCGACTCGGTACGGCTGAGCGGAACCGTGCTCGGCCTCACCTTCTTCGACTACGACACCCGGGTGCGCACAACCATCCCGGCCCGCGGATCGGCGAACTGGACCGTCGACCTGGATGTGCGYGACCTCGACGGTCGGGCCACCGGATTGATGCCGGTGGAGGTGGCGATCCGGGGCGCGGACCTGCACACAGTGGCCAGGGTAGCGGGAACCGCCGACATCCACGGATCGCTGTTGTCCATCTACGGGCTGTTCGGCCTCGGGCTTGTCGTCCTGATGGGGCTGCTCTGGGCCGTCGCGTTGCTCCCGCTCGGTCGCCATGCGGTGCCGGCCACCTGGTGGCAGCGCGGCCTGCGGTTCGTGCCCGCCGGCTGCGGGGTCGGCCTGTTCGTCATCTTCGCGCTTTCAGCCACCCGGCTGCTGTCGCCCGGCATCCCCAGTGATTTCGGCATCACCATCACGGCGACCGCCGTCTGCTTCGGGCTCGGAGCCCTGCTGCCCCAACTGGTCCCGACGACGAGGCGCGGCTGACCCCCCGGCCGTCCACGGCCTACGCGACCGCCTCGTGGTGCCCTCGGCGTGATGCGACGCGACGCGCCGGAGCCGCTTAGAGGACGACGTCACGACGTCAGGGCACCATCGCAGTCGACCGGCGGACCTTCCGAGGAGACCACGTGACCGATCACCTGCGAACCTCGACCGCGGGCCCCGCCCGCCCCGGCCTTCTCGAGGGTCGACGGGCCGCGCATCGGCGCGGTGGGCGCCGGGCTGCCGCGGTCATGGCGACGGGCACGGTGATCCTCGCCTTCACCGCCGCGTGCGGCGGCACAACCACCCCGACGCCACGGCCCACGCCGACCACGCCCGCTTCGGTGTCGGCCAAGCCGTCCCCGACCGGTCCGTTGACGAGCGCGGGAACCGCGGGCGCGACGAAGGTGACGGTCACCGAGACCGAGTTCGTGATCAAACTTTCCCGGAACACGTTCACCCCGGGCATCTACACCTTCGTCACCCAGAATGCCGGGCACGTGACGCACGCGCTGAGGATCGAGGGGCCCGGCCTGCACGAGGCCACGACGAAAGACCTCGCACCGGGTGAGTCCGAGGACCTCACCGTGACTCTGCAGCCGGGTACCTACGAGCTGGACTGCCCGGTCGACAACCACGAGTCGCTGGGGATGAAACTCGACATCACGGTGTCCTGAGCCGTCCGCACCATCTGGGTGGAGTCGGCTGAGGCCCACGTCAGCGCGCCGCTCACCGGCCGGCGCCCGCGACGTTCCGCGCCTCGCGGCCGCAGGCGGKGCGTGTCATTCATTGACAAGCCGACTACAGATCGACACCATCCGGCTTCAGTTAGTAATCAATTGACGGGGTGYCAGCCGGTCCTCCGTCCAGCCATCCCGACCCGATCCGGCGCCAGGATCCTGGCGACCGAACCCGTGCGACCGAACCCGTGCGACGGCGCCCCGGCGGCCACGACGACGGTCGGGAAGGCCTGACCAGGGAGGTCGGCCGTGCCGAACAACCGGAGAACATTCGTCCACCTAGCGGTCATGGCCGCAGCCGCCGCACCGTTGTCCCTCACCGGGCTTCCCCCGGCCCTGGCGGCGCCGGTTCCAGAACCACGACCTGACCCACGCCAGACGACGCCGGCCGGGGTCGGCATTCCCGGACCGGGCAGTCCCGGCTCGCTGACCAGTGGCAACAGCCGCGGACTCTACGTTGGTCACTGGGACAGCGGCGCGTACAGCACCACGGGCTTCCTTTGGCGCGACGGCACCGTGCATGTCCTCAACGGCAGCACAGAGCCGAAGGCGGTGACCGAGGACGGCTTGGTCATCGGCGATTTCGTCAGCCACTACGACCGGCAGGCGTTCCGGCTGGAACACGGAACCTCCCAGCCCCAGGGTCTGGGCTACCTCGGCGGCACCCACACGGCCGGCGGCTACAGCAGCGCCGCGGTGGCGGTCAACCGCGCCGGGGTCATCGTCGGCACCAGCACCACCAACGCCGGTACGTTCCATGCCTTCCGGTGGGCGGACAACCACCTGCAGGACCTGGGTACGCTCGGCGGCCCGAGCAGCTCCGCCGTCGCGGTCACCAGCGCCGGGGCCATCGCCGGCAGCAGTAACACCGCCGCCGGCCCGTCCCACGCCTTCCGCTGGTGGAGAGGCACCCTGCACGACCTGGGTACCCTCGGCGGCCCGTCAAGCACCGCGGTGGCCGCGAACGACGCCGGGCAGATCGTGGGCTACAGCGACACGGCCGACGGGCACACCCACGCCTTCCTCTGGGAACGCGGTCGTCTGATCGACCTCGGTACGCCGCCCGGCGACACCGAATCCTGGGCGATCGGGATCAACAACGCCGGCCAGGTCCTCGTCCTGAGCCGCGGCTCGTCGAACCATGCATTCGTCTGGTGGCACGGCCAGCGCGCGACCATCAGCGTGCCCAGCGGCGACTTTGGGGTGACCGCCATCAACGACCGGGGAACCGTCGCCGGCACGGCGAACGGGCACGCGTTCCGTTGGCGCGACGGCCGTTTCACCGATCTCGGCACGCTGGGCGGGCCGTACAGCGACGCGAACGCCATCACCCCCGCCGACGTCGTCCTCGGTTCCTCGGACCCGGCCGACTCCCCGATTCCGCTCGCGACCTTCTGGCCGGCCCCCGGCCGCTGACGCGGCGGCTGTCCGGTCAGYACAGCACATTGAACACCGTGAGCATGATCTAGTCGGTAAACAGGAGAGCACCACGTCGAACTCGTCGTCAGGGAACGGGAGGTCAGCCGCGTCCGTCTCCGTTCGCTCCAGGCTCAGTCCGCTCACTCCAGGCCCAGTCCAGGCCCGGTCCAGGCCCAGTCCGTGACGCGACCCGCGAGGCGTTTTCGGTCAGGATGGACGATGTCGGACGGAGGAGACCCCGCCGGCACGGCGGACCGCCGGCACCAGCACGGACGACCCGACGGAGGATCATCATGAGCGAGTCCGGAGACATCGCGGTACAGACCCTGCCCGGCCACGTCGCCGTCGTCGAGGTCTGCCGTCCGCCGCACAACTTCTTCGACGTGCGCCTGATCCAGACCCTCGCCGACATCTACGACAAGCTCGGCGCCGACTCCGACGTCCGTGCCGTCGTGCTGTGCTCCCAGGGCAGGAACTTCTGCGCCGGAGCCGACTTCTCCGGCGCGAGTGCGGCCGAGGCGATCTCGGCGGACGAGGGGGCGCCGGCCCTCTACCGCGAGGCGCTACGGCTGTTCGCCTCCCCGATACCGGTCGTGGCCGCGGTGCAGGGCAGCGCGGTCGGCGGCGGGCTGGGGCTCGCGCTGTCCGCGGACTTCCGGGTCGCAAGCCCGGACAGCCGCTTCGCGGCGAACTTCTCCCGGATCGGGCTGCACCAGGGCTTCGGCATCTCGGTGACCCTGCCGGCGGTCGTCGGCCGGCAGAAGGCGCTCGACCTGCTCTACACCGGTCGCCGGGTTGGTGGGCAGGAGGCGTTCGACATCGGCCTCGCCGACCGGCTCGTGCCGAACGCCGAGCTGCGGGAGGCCGCGGTGGCGCTGGCCGGTGAGGTCACCGCCGCCGCGCCGCTGGCCGTGCGCAGCATCCGGGAGACGATGTGGGCGGATCTCGTCCCCGTCATCCGGGCGGCCACCGAGCGGGAAACCGCCGAGCAGGCCAGACTGCGGGCCACCGAGGACTTCGCCGAGGGGGTGCGCGCCTCGACGGAGCGCCGCGCGCCCCGTTTCACCGGCCGCTGAGTGGTCCGGGCGTGCCGGTCCTCGGGGATTTCGGGYGGGCGGGACGAGCCAGCGGTCAGGCCTGGCCGCGGGCCGCCGCCTCAGCCGGTGAGGAACCGCCCGCCCAGATAGGCCTCGGCCAGCTCGCAACTGTCCCGGGCGTACTCGGAGGCGCTCGGCACCGCGTCCGAGTGCGGATGGGTGCCCAGCCAGGCCACCAGGAGCAGCCGGCGCAACAGGACGAAGGTAGGGATCATCGCTACGTCGTCCGCGGTGAGCGGGCGCTGGCGCTGGTAGGCGGCCAGCCAGGCGGCCACCAGGTCGCCGGCCTCGTCGAGGTGCTCGATGAAGGACAGCGACGCGGCGAGATCCCAGAGGTACCAGCCGAAGCCGCAGTCGTCGAAATCGATCACGCAGACGTCCCCGGTGGACGCATCCCGGGGTACCAGGAGGTTCGCCAGCCGCATGTYGGCGTGGACGAGCCCGAACCGGTCCGGCCCGGTGCCGAAGGCGGCCAGGCGTGCCTCGATGTCGGCCGCGGCCCGGCTCAGCAGGCCSAACGCCGCGCGGCCGTCCCCCCGCGGGCCGTCCCCCGGCGGGCCGGGGCCGTCGGCCAGYGCGGTGACCAAGCCCTCCGACCAGCTCCCCCACCGGCCGGCGTCGCCGAGCATGCTCCGCCAGGTCCACTCGAAGCGGGCGAAGGTAGTCGGGCGGGACCACTCCCGCGCGTGCCGGTGCAGCCGCGCGGTGATGTCCCCGAGCTGCCCGAACGCGCCGCGCAGGGACATGGGGTCCGTCGGTTCCGGTGAACGTCCGTCGACCCATTCGAACAACACGGCGTGCCGCTCGGCACCATCCGGYCCAGCGGGATCCAGCCCAGCGGGATCCGGCGAGGCGGCACTCGGCGGGAGGGTTCCGGTCGCGGCCACGGTCGCCACGGGCCCACCCGCCCTCGTCGGCACGACCGGCGGCGTCACGACCACGCCGTCGGCGCGCAGGGCAGCCACCCACGCCAGCTCCCCGTGAATCTCGACGAGAGTGTGGTAGCCGGGCCGGTGCAGCCGCAACGCCCAACGCCGGCCGGTCGCCGGGTCGTCCACGCGGTAAGTGACGTTCTCCGAGACATGCAGCAGRCTCGCCCGCGGCGACGGGCCGAGATCATAGGCGGCGAGGACGTCACCGAGGACGCCATCCAGCCCCACCAGCCCGTCGACGGAGGTCGTGCTCACCGTACGACCACCGGTCCGGGCGAGATGGCGTCCCCGTGGGAGGACGTGACCCCGCGTACCGCTCCGGCCTGCTTGAACCCTTGCCTGAACCCTGTTTCACCAGGGGAAATGGTCCGCATCCATCTTGTTTGCCGGAGTCGGCGGGCCGCCGTCAAGGAACCGGGCCCGGCCGCACCCACCGTCGAAACCCACCATCGAAGAACCACCGCCACGGCAAGAGCACGGCTACGGCAAGAGCGACGACGCGCCCCAGCCTGCCKGGGCCGAACTGCGCGCGCAGCTCACAGCGGCCGACGTCGTGCTGTTCCGCACCCCGCAGTACGCAGGCGCGCTACCTGGAAGCTTCAAGAACTGGAAGCTTCAAGAACCTGATCGACTGGACGATCGGCGGCGGGGAGCTCTACGGTAAGTCCGCTGCCTGGGTCAACGTGGCCGCCCCGAGCCGGGGGAGGGGTGYCCGGGCCGAGCTGGGGACGGTGCTGGACCAGGTGGCTGCCAACGTCAGCGCGTCGGCCTGCGCGTCGTTGCCCGTGGCAAGGGAGGCCATCGGTCCGGACGGCACGGTGAGCGACCCACGGGTGCGWGCCGGACTCGCCGAGGTTCCGCGGGCCGTCGTGCACCACCTCGGCCTGGCAGACACGGCAGACACGGCAGATGTCGCGGACACGGCAGATGTCGCGGCGGGGTGAGCCCATCGCGGCCCACCRGCGACCGACCCGGACGGCCGACCACCGATGGACCCGCGTGTGGGACACCGATCTTCCCTCCCTTGCGCCCTGCGCGGCGTCTCACCCGGACAGGTGACCCGCCGCGGCCGGACACGTCAGTTCGGGATGGGCTGGCAGTTGGGTTGCGGGACGGGTGGGTAGGGAGGGCAGGGTGTGCCGGGCGGCTGGCAGCCCGCGCCGGTGGTGAGCAGACCGAGCGTGACGGCGGCTCCGATGGTCACCAGAATGCGACGGACACCGACAGCTCGCCCGGTTCTTCTCTTAACGGGTCGACGCATATTTGAACCTCTCTCGCGTCTCTCACGTGTTCTCCGATCCGCTATTCCCTACCAGAACTTCCCCACTCAATGACAACGGCGCGCCGAGCCCTTMGATTCCGTTTCACGTTTACGTATTCCCGTCCGGATTATCGGGCCGCGCATCGGGCGGGCAGCCGGGCCGGTGAGAACCCGATGCGGTTGACACCGGAACGCCCCTGCCCGTCCAACCATCGATGACAACATTCACAAGATGGGAGAACCGATACATCTGTGTCGAACCGGCGCAAGTCCGGGCGGCGGTCACGCCTGCCGTTGACCGCTATTGACCGCTATTGACCGCCGTTGACCGCCATCCGGGAGGACCATTCCAGTTACCGACCATTGCCCGACARCACGGGCCGGATGACCGACTGCGTCCACATTCACCGGGGGTGCCCGCAAGGGRTATCCGCATACCCCGGATGGGCTCATGCTTCCGGTCCGGTGGAGATGTTCCCGTAGGACATGACCACTCAGCGTACCGGGCCCCTAGTATCCTCGGGCCGGGATGACAGATTTCTGGAAATACAGCGCGGAGGAAACCATGCTCCCCTCACCGGGCAGGTCGGTGTGCCGCCCGCACCTCGATCTGGTGCCCGTCCTTACCGACGACTCCGGGGCTATGGGGGATGCGGCGCAATCCGTTTCGGCCCGTACCCGGCACCCGTCCCGCCGCGCCGTATCCATCATGGTCACCGCAATACTGCTCATTCTGTTCTCAGCGTTGCCTGCCGGCGCCATGATCCGCCGTCCGACGTATCATCCACTCCCGGTGATCAACGTTTCGTACGAGACCGGCGCGGTGAGCGGCGTCGGGCGGCAGACCGACCTGACAATCACCGACAAAGGACCGGGGATCCTGCACGTCCAGTCAATCTCKGTGGACGGTGAGCGCCTCCTGGATCAGAACTCCCACCTCCGGATCGCGCCGGGGCACAGCTACATGTTCACTTTCGGCTGGGCCGGTGGTCCCGGGGGTGGTCCGGACGGGCCGACGGTCGTCATCGACAGCGATGCGCCTACCAGCCCCACCGTCCTCCACATCGGCTATCAGTGAGGCCGCACCGGCAACGACGGCGAGGCCCGGGGTACCGGCGACCGTCCGCGGTACCGGCGACCGTCCGGAGGGCGCCGATGCCGTTCGCCGGCGCCACCGGTGCGCTCGCAATCCGGACGGATCGGGAACGGGCGACCGTGGTCTCGGATGTCTGCTACCGGCAGACCGGGCGACCGTGCCCGTTCGGCGCGCATAAGAATGGAAGGGATGACACCACGATCGTTCGTTGACCATCTTGCGGATCTGGACTTGCCGGCGCTGGCCGCTCTGCTCCGCTCGCGTCCGGACGTGCTGATCGAGCCGGTACCCCGCGGTTTCGGGCAGCTCGCGCAGCGGCTGGAAAGCCCGGATTCGCTGGCGGCGGCGCTGTGGGAGCTGAACCGCGACACGCTCCGGGTCGGCCAGGCGGCGGCGCTGCTGGGGGAGTCCGCGACGGTGCCCCGGATGGCCGAGCTGTTGGGCGCGTTACCGGACGCGGTGCGCGCCGGGGTGGACGATCTGTGCGCCCGCGGCCTCGCCTGGACCGACACGGTGGTCCGACTCCCGGAGCCGCTGCACAACCACTGGGTCGAGGAGATCAGCTCCGCCCGCCCGGTCGCAAAGATCGCCCGCAACGTCCTGGTCGAGGATCTGCGTAAGGCGGTCACGGCGCTCGGGGCTCCGGCCGAAAACCTGCGCAAGACCGAGCTGGTCGCGCGGCTCACCGAACTCATGTCCGATGCCCGCCGCATCGCGACGATCATCGCTTCCCTGCCCGCCCCGGCGCGGCAGCAACTCGATGACCTGCGCCTGGCCACGGCCGGCGGCTACTTCCCCTACATGTTCCCCTACACGCCCTTCGAGGAGATCCATGACCGCAGGGCAGCCACGCGGTCCATCAGGCAGCTGATCACCGCGGGGCTGGTGCTGGGCGTCGGCAACCGGCCGGAGCTCCCCCGTGAGGTCGCGGTCGCCGCCTGGCTGGCCAGGCAGGACCYGGGGCTCACCGGGCCGCCGGACATTCCCCGGCCGGAGGTGAACGAGGCCGCCGTCCGGTCGAGCTCCCAGGCGGCCGCCCAGGGCGCTATCCGCGCCGTGACCGCCCTGCTCGACGAGGCCGCCGCCGCCCCCGTCGTGGCGCTCAAGCGAGGAGGCGTCGGTGGGCGGGAACGGGCCCGGCTGGCGAAGCGGCTGTCGACACCGTTGGCCGAGCTGCCGCTGTGGATCGACCTGGTCGCGGCCGCCGGCCTGCTGGCCTTCACCGAAGGCGGCTACGCACCGAGCCCGCGGTTCCAGGAGTGGCGGGAGGAGTCGCCAAGCCATCAGTGGGCGACGCTGGCGGCGGCGTGGCACGCTCTGGAGCACGCGCCGACGAGCCGCGAGGGTGCCGACGAGAAGGACGTCCCGCCGCCCCTGCCCATCGGGTCGGGGGCGGGCCAGATTCGCCGGGTGCTGATCCGCGCGGCGGCCGGCGGGCGGTCGGTGCGGCTCACGGCTGAGAACCTCGACTGGTTCTTCCCCCTGCACGGCTACGACGCCGCCACCTGCAAGATCAAGGTGGCGGCGTCGATCCGCGAGGCCGAGCTGCTCGGGGTGTTCGCCCTCGACGTCCTGTCCGAGCCCGGCCAGGCCCTGATCGAGGCCGCGCCGAGCACCACCGACGCGGCGGCTGCCACCGTCGGGCTTATGATCGTCTCGACCGCGGACGAGCTCGCCGCGCAGGTCGCGAGGACGGTGCGGGATCTGGCGGACCGCTGCGCCGAGCTGCTGCCCGCGACGCCGTCCAGCCTGATCCTGCAGTCCGATCTCACCGCGGTCGTGTCCGGCCAGCCCAGCGCGGCGATATCCCAGCTCCTGCGGGCCGCGGCGGTGCCGGAGTCCCGGGGCGCGGCCGGGACCTGGCGGTTCACCTCCGCCAGCGTCCGCGCCGCGATGGACGCCGGATGGTCCGCCACCGAGCTGCTCGAACAGCTACGCGCCATCGCCGACCACGGTCTCCCGCAGCCGCTCGAATACCTCATCGCCGACGTCGCCCGCCGGCACGGACACGTGCGGGTCCGCGGGATGCGCAGCGCCGTCCTCGCCGACGAGCCCACGACCGCCGAGATCCTCCACACCCGGACACTGGCGAAGCTGCACCTCGCCCGGCTCGCCCCCACCGTGCTGGCCAGCCCGGTGGAACTGGACACGGTCCTCGCCGAGCTGCGCCGGACGGGCTTCTACCCCGTCGCCGAGGACGCGACGGGCACCGTCATCGTGACGAGCGGACCGGGGCGGAAGGCGCCGCGGGGGGCCCCGGCACAGCCGTCCCGGGAGTCCCGGGCGTCCCGACCGCACGGAGGGTCCCCCGCCGGTCCGCCGGCGACCCGACGGCGGCTGACGGCCGACGAACTCGCCCAGCGCCTGCGCACCGGCAATGACGACGGTGTCACCCTGCTGACCGACCTGGCCCAGCGGCTCGGCGAGATGAACGGACGGCTAAACGACGCCGAGCTCGCCGTGCTGGCGGACGCGGTGGAACGCCGCAGCGATGTGGTCATCGCCTRCCGGGACAAGCAGGGCACCCGGACGGTCCGCCGCATCCAGCCGAACCAGCTCTTCGGCCGGTGGCTGGACTCCTGGTGCCACCTGCGCAACGCCGAGCGCGAGTTCGCCATCGCCAACATCGAGTCCGTCAGTCCCGTCGGCTGACCGGCACCCCCTTCTCCCCGGGCATGACCGGTCAGCCGGGTTCCGCAGGCAGTAGGTCCATGCCGATCAGCTCTCGAATCTGGACCCGTCGGCTCTCACGCCCGGCCAGCCCGGGGCGGGGCCGCCAGGCCCGGGGCGGCTCAGGCGGGTCGACCGAGCTGGCGAGCGAGCCGCGTCTGGTCGAAGTACAGCCGGTTCTCGGTGATCAGGCCGCGCTCGACCCGGTAGACCTCGACGACACGCAGGTTGATCCGACGCCCGGTGGGCGCGAGCTCCGTACCGTCCGGGTCGCGGTAGACGCCGACGTGCGTCGCGGTCAGCGTGTACTCCTCGACCACGATCTCGCCCTGCTCGGCCAGCACGTGGGTATCGACGTCGATCTCACCGAAGGCCGCCAGGAAGGCGGCGCTGTACTCGGCGCCCGCCGCGCGCCCCTTGATCCGCACCCCGCCCGGTGCCTCGACGACCAGATCCTCGTCAAGCAGCGACAGCACCGAGGCCTCGTCACCGAGGTCGAAGGCGTCCAGCGCGCGCTTCACCGTGTCCAGCGCCTCTCCCACGTGACATCCTCCAGGCTTGCCTGCCGCACACACCGCCCAGAGGGCGATCATCCCACCACCGGGCCGGTTCCCGACGGAAAACCGGATGTCCGGGAGGACGTCAGACGCTCGTGGTCGAGCCGGGGCGGATGATCATCAGAACGGTGACGATGACCCAGAGCAGGCTGAACACACCGGCCGCCATCGCGAGACCGCTCGTGCGGGCGCGCGCCGCGGCCGCGTCCATGGCCACCGCGCCACCATCCATGGCCACCGCGCCACCATCCTGCGCACGGTCGGGGACGGCCGGGGATCCGGCGACGATCTCGTCGAGGACGTCACGCTGTCCGGGCAGCACCACGATGAGGAGCACGGCGGCGGCTACGGTCGTCAGCACGATCGCGACGATCAACCAGCTCTGCCCAAGAACCGTTGCATGAAAGCGCTTGATAGCGTCCGCTCATGCCGCCTCGCCTCTCGGCGAGGCACCCCCGGTCTGACCGGCCGTGGCCGTGCCGGGTTCCCGCTTCCCAGCCACCTGCCCGCTTGCGCGGGTCTTCTGGTCGGCTCCACGGGCGTTTTCCGTCTCCGGTGTACTGGCGGCGACGAGGTGGTGCAGGTTGATCGCGGCGTTGTGGTCGCGGTCGAGTACCAGCCCGCAGGACTGGCAGGTGAAGGTGCGCTCGGACAGCGTCAGGCTTGGGTTTCGCCAGCCGCAGCCGGAGCAGGTCTTCGAGCTGGGATACCAGCGGTCGGCGACGACGAGCGTCGATCCGTACCAGCGGGTCTTGTAGGCAAGCTGCCGGCGGACCTCGGCCATGCCGGCGTCGGCGACCGCGCGGGCGAGCCGCCGGTTACGGACCATCCCGGCGACGTGCAGATCTTCGACGACGACCGTGTCGTGGGACCGGGCGAGCCGGGTCGTGAGCTTGTGCAGCCCGTTGTGGCGCTGGTTCGCGACCCGGACATGGATCGCCGCGAGCTGGGCGGCGCGCTGCCGCCGCCCAGCGCTGCCCGGCTTCGACCGGGCGTGGGCCCGCGACGCCCGGCGCAGTCGCCGTTCGGCCCGCTGGTAGTGCTTCGGGTTGGGAACGGTCTGCCCGGTCGACAGAACAGCGAGGTGCTTCACGCCGAGGTCGACGCCCACCGGGCCGCCCGCGCGTTGCCGTCGCGACGGCCGCTCGGGAACGTCGCGGTCGACCTCGACGGTGAACGACACGAACCAGCGGCCTGCGGTCCGGGACACGGTCACGCCGAGCAGCCGCGCCCGGCCGTCGGCCAGCCGGCCGGTCAGGGCGCCCATCGGCTCGTGGACCTTCACCCGCCCGATCCGGGGCAGCTTCACGTAGGTCTCG
>NZ_MAQZ01000056.1:0-2864 GCF_001756285.1 Frankia sp. CgMI4 | reverse complement strand
ACGCCACACCCTGCGACTCGGCCCACTCCTTGAGGTTCACATGACCATCATAGCTCACTATAGAGCGCCAATGACTACTGGACGAGCGACAGTTGACACCCTCGCGTTTGACGGACAGGATCTTGACTGCGCCCTGTACCGGCCGGCGCTGGTGGACCTTCACGTGCCCGACACCCTGGAACCGCACAAACGTCCGGGCCGGGTTGTCAGGCTGGGAGTCCCAACGGCAGCCGTCGTTGTCGACAGGCCACGTCACGGTGTCGAAGTGCCCGGCGCCCTTGAAGCGCGGGTAGCCGGGCGTCTCGCCAGCCTTCACATGGCGGAAGAACGCGGCGAACGACAGGTTGAGGCGTCGCAGGGTGGCCTACTGGGAGGAGAACGACCATCGGGCCTGAGGTGGGTCGTACGCCCGGATGTCCTTCAGCTGGGCCGACTTGGTCCCCGTACTCGACCCTGGTCTTCGACGGGTGCGCGTAGGCGCCCCGACGCTCCCGCAACGCCGCGTTGTAGAGCGCGCGGTGGTCGTTCAGCATCACGGTCAACGACGCGACCTGATGCGCCGTCGGGCGCAGCAGGAACTTGTACGTCCGCCTCACGCGCCGCCGCCTTGCGCCACGGGCGTTCGTTCTGCGTCTCGATGTACCGGGTCACCGTCCCGGCTGACACCGCGCCGACGGTCGCCACGAAGTACGACCGGGACCACAGGGTGGGCAGCCGGGATCTGAGATGCGGGAACTCGGCGCGCAGCACGTGGGACGTGAAGCCCTTCAACTGGTTCGCAACGTACGACGGGGAGTGCTTCGGGTGAGCCTTGACGAACAGGTGCACGTGGTCCGGCTCGACCTCCAGCGCGATGACCGGCCAGTCATGCTCGGCGCACTTCTCGCGCAGCAGCGCGTCAAGCCGCTCGCGCACCCCGCCGGTGAGCACGGGACGGCGATACTTGGGGCACCACACGACGTGGTAGCCGAGGTCGTAGACCCCGCCCGCGCCCGCCGTCACCTGCCGTCCCATGCCACCGACTATACCAGCGTGGCATGTCTAGTCACTTGCGGTCCGTAGCGGATTCCCCTGTCGCCTGAAGGCGACAATCCCCTCCGGACAACTCGATGGGCGGACCCGGCGAGTCTTCGGTGGATGATCTGGGCCTACATCAGGGCTGGCGGCGCGGCGGAGACGTMCCGTCCCCGCGGGGGCCTACCCGCCGAGGTGTGGGCGCTCGACTGGCACCGGCTGTGGATTATCGCCTGGTATCTCGACCAGGCGGYCGTGTGGATGCCGGAGCCGGACCGGGATGCCTTCGTGGCCTCGGTGGTKCGCCCCTGGACCCTCTGCCGCCCTGGGATCCCCCGCGGCACGGGGAACAGYCCACCCTCGGCCTCCGGCTCCACCACGGCGCGTCTCCCCCCTCGGCATCCACCGGGCCTCGACGACCCGCCACGAATGCTGTGCCCTCGATCGCCGCATACTTGATCGCCGCATACTTGATTGCTGTGTACTCGGTTCACAGACTACACCACCGTCATCGGCGACGAAAGCCACCATCCCACCCGGGTCCGACACGTCGGCCGGTGAATGCGCAGGACCTGAGCACGGTCCACGGTCCCCTGGACCGTGCCTTGCCCCCCACAACGTGGCCACCGCGCATGGGACCACCGCGCATGGGACCACCGCGCGATCATGCGGACCCGACCTCGTGAACGCTCGCGCGGGTCAGTGCTCAGGGCATCCGGGCAACACCGCCGTACCAGCTGACCTGGGCATCGGTCGGGCCGTCCGGGGTCACCTCGGCCCGCCAGCGWTGGACGATCTGCACTCCCGGCTCGACGAGCTCCAGACCGTCGAAAAAACGTTCGACTTCGGCGCGGGTACGCGTCGTGAGGGGGATCCCCCGCTGCCGGTAGACCTCGACAAGCCGTCCGGCCTCCCCCGGCGCGGCATCGGCCGTGCAGTGAGTGAACGCCAGATAGCTACCCGAGGGCAGGGCGTCGAGGTAGCGACGGACAAGGCCGTAGGGATCATCGGAATCGGGAAGAAAATGCATGATCGCGATCAGGGACAGCGCGATGGGGCGGCTCAGGTCGAGCGTGTCGCGTACCTCGGCCGAAGCCAGGATCTTCCCCGGTTCCCGCAGGTCGGCGTTCAGATAGGCGATACGACCCTCGGGTGTGCCGGTCAGCAGGGCGCGAGCGTGCACGAGGACGATCGGGTCGTTGTCCACGTAGATCACCCGCGTGTCGGGAGCGATACCCTGGGCGACCTCATGCAGGTTCGGCGAGGTCGGGATGCCGGTGCCGATGTCAAGAAACTGGCGGATACCCGCCTCCTTGGCAAGGAACAGGGTGGCGCGGTGGACGAACGCCCGGTTCTGCTGGGCGGCGATGCGCAGGGCCGGGAATACCTCCAGCGCCCGCTCGGCGGCTTCCCTGTCAGCGGGGAAGTTGTCCTTGCCAGCCAGAAAGTAGTCGTACATCCGCGCGGAATGCGGCACGTCCGTCCGCAGCTCCACCCGCTCCACCGTCTCCACCCGCTCCACTGGCGTGTTCCAGCGGTCATCCGTCGGGTTGTCGCTCACGTCCCGGCCCCTCAATCGCGTCTAGGTATGCTCGGCGTTCCCCGCCACCTCCATCGGACGGCCGGCTGACCTGCGGCGCTGCCGGTGCCGAGGGAGAACGGATGTGTTGTCACTGAATTATGGTGCTTCGCCTGCGGATGGTGGCAGGCGGCTTTAGGGGCTCTCCGCGGTACACCATGATCCACATTTTCCCGCCTACCATTCAGTAACGGCCGGTGGTGACGTGATGTAGTCACGGGCCGGGGTGGAAGAGGGGCGCACCCGCCACATCGACCAGGACCTGCCCCGG
>NZ_MAQZ01000055.1:0-16366 GCF_001756285.1 Frankia sp. CgMI4 | reverse complement strand
CGCGGGTCAGTGCTCAGGGCATCCGGGCAACACCGCCGTACCAGCTGACCTGGGCATCGGTCGGGCCGTCCGGGGTCACCTCGGCCCGCCAGCGATGGACGATCTGCACTCCCGGCTCGACGAGCTCCAGACCGTCGAAAAAACGTTCGACTTCGGCGCGGGTACGCGTCGTGAGGGGGATCCCCCGCTGCCGGTAGACCTCGACAAGCCGTCCGGCCTCCCCCGGCGCGGCATCGGCCGTGCAGTGAGTGAACGCCAGATAGCTACCCGAGGGCAGGGCGTCGAGGTAGCGACGGACAAGGCCGTAGGGATCATCGGAATCGGGAAGAAAATGCATGATCGCGATCAGGGACAGCGCGATGGGGCGGCTCAGGTCGAGCGTGTCGCGTACCTCGGCCGAAGCCAGGATCTTCCCCGGTTCCCGCAGGTCGGCGTTCAGATAGGCGATACGACCCTCGGGTGTGCCGGTCAGCAGGGCGCGAGCGTGCACGAGGACGATCGGGTCGTTGTCCACGTAGATCACCCGCGTGTCGGGAGCGATACCCTGGGCGACCTCATGCAGGTTCGGCGAGGTCGGGATGCCGGTGCCGATGTCAAGAAACTGGCGGATACCCGCCTCCTTGGCAAGGAACAGGGTGGCGCGGTGGACGAACGCCCGGTTCTGCTGGGCGGCGATGCGCAGGGCCGGGAATACCTCCAGCGCCCGCTCGGCGGCTTCCCTGTCAGCGGGGAAGTTGTCCTTGCCAGCCAGAAAGTAGTCGTACATCCGCGCGGAATGCGGCACGTCCGTCCGCAGCTCCACCCGCTCCACCGTCTCCACCCGCTCCACTGGCGTGTTCCAGCGGTCATCCGTCGGGTTGTCGCTCACGTCCCGGCCCCTCAATCGCGTCTAGGTATGCTCGGCGTTCCCCGCCACCTCCATCGGACGGCCGGCTGACCTGCGGCGCTGCCGGTGCCGAGGGAGAACGGATGTGTTGTCACTGAATTATGGTGCTTCGCCTGCGGATGGTGGCAGGCGGCTTTAGGGGCTCTCCGCGGTACACCATGATCCACATTTTCCCRCCTACCATTCAGTAACGGCCGGTGGTGACGTGATGTAGTCACGGGCCGGGGTGGAAGAGGGGCGCACCCGCCACATCGACCAGGACCTGCCCCGGTCGTACACCGGGACGAACTCCCGCCGACGCATCGCCGCCGACAACCCCGTCCGCAGGCCGGTCCGCTCGGCGAGCAGCCGCACCGGCGGCGGACGGCTCGGCGGACGGGCAACACCTCTGCGAACCGGCCGGCTGTCGACCGGGCGCGGCCAGCCCGATAGCTACGCCGAGAAGTCGGGTAGACCCTCGACAGTCACCACCGAAAACCCCACAATCGGCGCGTGAGCGCCCATGCCCCGTGACGCTACCGCTCCACCCGACACCCCGGCATCCACCCGGACGAGCCAGACCGGCCCCGAGCCCGCCGTCCTCCAACGCAAACTCGATCTTCTCGACGCACCCATCGGATCGTCACCCGACTCCCAGGAACCCCCGCGGCCCCGACCCGACGGTGGCATCCCGGCCGCCACCGCARCCGAACGAAAGGCAGCCCTCCTCGACGGGCCAACGCCCACTCCAYGCGAGGTCTCCATCGCACGCGCGGAACAGATCCGGCTTCACCGTTCGCAAACCCGGAGAATGGATTGTCTTCACACCGGAAGGAAATGAGTAGCAATCAGCACGCATTCCCTCTACCGCCGTCGGAGGCCACCTCGACGCCGCCTATCCCGACACAACTGGTTCATAGATCTCGTGACGCCAGGCGGGCAGCACATGGTGAGATTAGTCAACGGCCCGGTCCCCAGCTATGAAGCCCGGACTTTTGAGCGGTTCGACATCYAGTTCCGGAAGATTCCCCGCAGCAGACCCCTCCCCGCCCGTTCTCCCGTGACTGGGAGGGGTTTCGCGTTCATGGCCGCCTGAGCTGCGCGCGCCAGGGGCCGTATGTACGCCTTGCTACGTCTACAGACTCGTCAGCGACCTAAAACCTAGATTTTTAAGCGGTTCTGTACACAAGGTAAATGTACTTACCACCAGCGCCCTTGTTGAGATCAACGTCGATACGCCGCCACGGTGCCTGCGGCYGAATCCCACTGTTGTCACCGAGTATGACATCCAGATCCTCTATCGGGCTGCCCAGGGCGGGCTCCCGAGTGAAGGCAGCATAAATGTAAGCGCCGCCAGCACCTTTGTTGAGATCGACGTCGATACGGTGATAGCTCGGTGKAGCAGACTCGTCCTTGTTGAGCAGGAAGATTATGTTGGTGATGGGATCTCCGGCACCTTTCTCATAGGCGAAATACAGATAAGCGCCGCCCGCGCCAGCATTGAGATCCTTGTCGATCTTTATCCAGCYGCTCGGCGCGGGCTCGCTGTCGATCAGAACGGTCAGATTCGTGACATTACTCATGCGGTTCTCCCCTTCTTGCCAGCCGAAAGGCTCATGATCGTATTGTTACATGGAGAAGTAGGTCGTGTCTGGAGAACGCCAGAAGTGCCAGGAGAGCGGCCCGACTGRGGCCCGGAGGCCCTGGCCTCGCCCTTTCCTTGCTGAATGTCAAAAATTCCGTGACCTGGGATGACGGTCTCCGAGCCGGGCCAGAAAAGTGCATCCACAAAAATGGACATCTTGCTCGTCAATGCAGGTCAGGTCGCGGCGTGGGCCGCAGCGGTGCCCCAGCCGCTGCTCACCGCGGCGGATCATGCCCGCCGCCCCGGACGGACGACGCGAATGATGCGGCGGAGGACGCCGTGCGCCTTCTTCGCCCGGCGCGGGCGACCCGCCAACCGGGCGTTCAGCTCCTCGTACCGCTCATCACCCGGTCGAACGGTTATCAGTTCGCATCGAAGGTGACTGCCGTCCGCACCGCCGTGGGTCGTCGCGATGCTCTCGATGGAACCGTCGGGGAGCCGCATGATGATKGCCATTCCGGATCTCTCTTCTCCTCGGTGTGTGTCGTACGGGGTGGCTCGCCGCCGCCGGTCGACGGTCAGAAGCCTGGCCACTCGACGAGGCCGGTCGCGCCGAACAGGCCGGAGGCGTAGACGAGGACGCCGTGGGCCGCGTCGATGGTCAGGCAGCCCTGGTACTTCTCCCCCTGGCCGAGGGTCGCCGCGTTGAACGCCGGCTCGCAGCCGATCGTTGGCTGGACCCGCRCACCGTCCGGAGTGCGGACGAAGAAGTCGAACGGGTTGACGGCGAAGCCGGCCTTCGCCGAGGTGAACGACACCATGAAGGTCGCGAACGCCGGGCCGCTGGTGGGCTTGCTGAAACCCGAGAAGAAGGACGGGACCGCCTTCGGCGCGGCGACGCTCACCGTCGCGGCGACCTCGCCGCCCTTGCTGACCTGGAGTACCTCGCCGTACTGGGCCTGCTTCGCCCCCTGGGAGGCCCCGCCGGCCGCCGCGGCACCGCCGGGCGCGGCCGTCGCGCCGGTCGAGGAGACGGAGGTGTCGTCCAGGTTGCAGCCGGTGAGCCCGGTGAGGCCGATCAGGCCAGTGAGAACCGCGGCGACGGCGAAACGTGCAGTACTCATGAGATCCCCCGTGAAAAGGCGCGCGCCATAGCACGCCGATGAGAGTGGTGAACGAGACGTCGAATATCAGGCTGCGGGTCGATGCCGGCTGCCTGGGCAGACGGGCGAGGTCGCAAGAATGTACCGACAGGACGGCCGTGAAACCCGTCGGTATCCGAGAAAGGCGGCGAGGTCCCGCTATCGCCAGCCGATCAGATCAATCCCGGACAACAACGATTCTGAATCGCTTCGAGCTTTCTGTCAACAGCTTCGGAAAAGTCGGAAAAGGTGGATGGAGGATGGCCGTGCCCGGATCCCCCCGAGAATCCGGGCACGGCAGAATGTCGACCGCGCGCGTGGCTCGGCCGGTGGACAAGGCGAATGGAGAACTCTCGCGGACCGGTCACCCGGAAATCGGGCGGGCGGCCCGGCGTCAAACGTAGGGTGTCGTTCGCTGTCTCCGGCTACAGGTCAAGCAGCGACCCCTGGTCCGGCGATGCGGCCGCCCTGGCGCGGGCGCCTTTCTTCTTCGCGCCATTCTCGTGCAGGCCGGCGGCGACCTCCTCGGCGTACCGGGCGTGGTTCAGTTCGAGGAGGCGGTCGAGCACCTCGCGCTGCGCCCACGGCCCGATCGTGTACCGAGTGTACTTCCCGGCCGGATGAAAGCCGTGGTCCAGGCCCCGGTCGATCATATCGACCCACCCGTACGCCCGAAAGGTCGCCTCGTCGATGAGCCGGTGGATCTCCCGCAGCTCGGCGATATCGGCATCGTTRCAGCCCGGATCGAAAACCAGATTGTACRTCTTGGTGAGCCCTGACTGCCGCGCCAGCATCGCCTCCCGCCGGAACCCGTCCAACCCCTCCCCCAATTCCCGCATCTCCCCCGTCAGTTCAGGCAACGGCAAGGTCTCGAACACGTCCGACGGCGAGTAGTTGAGATCCGCCTTCATCGTCGAACTACGACTCATCGCCCACCAAAAATGGGGCGCGCTCGACAATAGCGACAGCATTGCCCCGTCGTCAGTGGCAAACACACCAAGCTTGTGCGCGAACACCTGCCCGGTCGGCACCATCACCGGCATCACCGTGCGGCTCACAAGAGTGATGACGATTAYCCGCCCGATACCTGCGATAGCGCCGTAGAGTTCAGGCCTGGAACGCTCGTATSGCCACCACCGCTCACGGGCCGACTTACTAAAGCGATTGAGGTCACGTTCTGGCTTGACGAGGAGGCGGACCTGGTCGTAACAGTCGCGGTACCGCTTTGCGCGGTCCTCAGGCCAGTCGTGGAAATTGACGACCCAACGACTGCCCGAGCAGTCGGGGCGCGAGTTGAGATCCTGACCGTTCAGATAGGGGAACAGCACGTCGGTATGACGCGGATCCTTCGCGATCAACRCGCGGGCCTCGGCGGGTTCCATCGTGAAGCCAAGACCCAGGACATAACTTCCAATAAAGGAGATTCCTGCGCTTTTTTCCAGTCGGTGAGGATTTCCGGACACCCGTGCCTCGGGCTCCAGGGAGGGCGCGATCACGGGGGTCTGGACGCCGTCGGCGAACCGGGCGGCGGCCGGCCCGATCTGCCCTGTGGTCCAGACGGCGCTGAATTCCAGGACCGCGGACTTCGACGGCCAGGGCCGGCTCTTGATCGACCGGCGGWTGACGTTCCCGTCAGCGACAATCTGGTCAAGGCCGACCTCACGGGTATCGCCCTGGGCCAGGGTGTTCGTCGCGATCAGCCCCGTCTGACCGCCACCGTTGAGCAGAGAGTGCGCACGCAGCGCGAAGTAGGCGACCAGATCGGCGCTCCCCCGTGCTCCCCCGCCGATCTCCTCGACGAGGTACTCGCGATACGCCACGCCCAGTGCACCGGTCAGCTTCTGGCCACCGAGGAACGGGGGGTTGCCGAGGACGGCGTCGAAACCGCCCTCCTCGAAGACCTCGGGGAAGACCAGCGGCCAGTGCAGGGGTTTCCGCCGGAAACCGCCGGGAACGTAATCGGTGGCCAACCAGGACTGTGCCGTTTTCCGGGCCTCGGTCTCATCCCGCTTGCCGGTGACCTCATCAGCGAGGCGGGCCGCGGTCAGGGAGAAGCTTTCCCGGCTGGCCTTCTTCTCCTCGTCGATCTCGGCGCGGGCATGCGGGTTACTCGTCCCCGACCATTTCTGATAGCCGACGAGCGCGGCGCCGGCAGTCAGGTCGGCGAAGAGCCGCAGCCGCTCGGTGTCGTGTTCCACCCCCGACAGGAGCCTGCGCTTCCTCGCAAGTCCCGCCAGAGACGAGCCGTCGGTCTCGACGAGGTCCCGGCGCCGCCCGGCGGCGTCGCGGACCAGTTCACGGACGCCGGCGGTCCAGCCGAAGATGTCGGAGTGGATCTTCCGGCCCTTGGCCGGGTCGAGGTGCATGTACTCCAGCTGCTCGACCGAGGTGATACCGAGCAGGGAGTCGCCGGAGACGAGCCGGTCGTCCAGGAAGGTGAACGGCCGGCGCGGGTCCATCGACACCAGCCAGAGCGACAGCTTCGCCATCTCCAYGGCCATCGGGTTGATGTCCGCCCCGTACAGGCAGTGCTCGATGACCAGCCGGCGGGCCTCGACGGTGACGTCGTCCGCGTCGGCGTCACCGGCGTACCCGGCGTACCCGGCGTGCCCGGCGGCCCGCGGGTCACCCTCACGGATCCACGCCTCCACCAGCCGGTCGCCGAGGTAGCGGGCGGCGGCGACGAGGAACGCGGCCGAGCCCATCGCGATGTCGGCGACCTTCAGCGACAGGATGTCGGCGCTGGACCGCAGCCGCCAGGCGCCCCGGTCGGCGGTCTGCAACGGCCCGGGGGCGTAGACCAGGGGCTCCAGGGTGTTGTCCGCGACCTCCTCGGCCAGGAACCTGGGGGTGTAGTGGGTGCCGGTGTTCTTCCGCAGCGGCGACTCGGTGACGTACAGCCCGTCCTCCAGGACCACGACGGGCTGGCCGCGCAGGTCCGTGCGCAGCAGGCCGTGGAACGGCAGCAGCCGCTCGGCGGTCGGGTAGTCGCCGCGGGTCACGGCGAGCAGGGCCTTGCGGGCCTCCTCCCGCTCGCCGGCCTCCAACGGAACGAGCCGGCGCTCGACCGCCTTCGGCGCGCCGATCCCGCTGGCGGCGAACCTCTCGGCGAGCGCGGCGGCGAGCAGCGGGCGGCCCCGGTGACGCGAGGCGAGCTCCTCCAGCTCGGACAGCTTCGCCTCGGCCTCCAGCCCCTCCCGGCCGGCCAGGCCGACGACCACCTCCGCGGCCGGGGCGCGTTCGGCATCGTAGGAGAGCAGACCCTCGTAGACGTAACCGATCTGCTCGACGTCCAGCGAGCGGAAGCTCAGCGTCCGCCGCTCCCGGGACTTCCCGCTGCCGACCTGGATGTACTGGACGGCACGCAGCATGTGCAGCACCGTGCGGTCGTCCACGCCGAGTGGCAGCCACGGATGGGCGGCCGGGTCGAACAGCGAACCGGCGTAGGCGTGCATGCRCAGCCGGGGATGATCGACCCCCGCGTACACGGCGGTGAACAGGGCGCGCAGCCGGTGCCAGGCCGCCGTCGACTGCTCCAGGTCGTCCTCGGTCGCGCCGTCGTAAAGCTGCTGTTCCAGCTCGGCGCACAGCCGGCCGGCGGAGTAGGTACTCGCGTACAGGTCGTTGCCGGCGGGCAGCAGGCCGCGTTCCTCGGCGTAGAGCAGGAAGACGATGCGCATCATCACCGCGACCGCKCCCCGGTAGACGTCGTGCGCGCCGACGTCGCGCAGCCCGGCGCCACCCCGGTCCCGCTCGGCGACGTGCCAGCGGCCGAAGGCGGCGACGAGCAGCTCCACGGCCTGGCGAACCTGGACGCCGAGCGCCTCGGTGATCTCCTCCTGGCTGCCGAGGCTCGCCTTCAGCAACGGGACCAGCGTCTCGTCGTCGGGTACGCCGAAGAAGCGCCGCCGGCACAGCAACGACACGAACGCCCGCACGACGTCGCGCTCGGCCGCCTCCGGCCAGGACACCGCGTCGAACACCGCCGTCGCCGTCACCCCGCCGCGCGGCGCCCAAACCAACGCCCACTGCCGGCCGTTCGTCACCAGCGCGAGCTCGATCCCGTGATGCCGGCAGGCGATCGCCGCCCGGTCCACCGGCGTCGCAGCCCAGGCCTGCCCGGCGATCCGCGCCGTCGGGGACTGTGACGGCGCGACGACCAGACCGAGCACGCGGACCGCGTCCGGTTTCACCTCGGACGACCCCCCGGCCACTGTGTCCCCCGTGGCCACTGTGTCCCCCGCGGCCACTGTGTCCCCCGCGGCCACTGTGTCCCCCGCGGCCACTGTGTCCGCTGTGTCCGGATCGACGAGGATGAAGGACGGCACGAGGTGCGCGTCGTGCTCGCCGACGTCGACGGTGAACGAGCGCAGCGCGCCGTTCGCGCCGTTCGCGCCGTCCGCGCCACCCGCGCCGTTCGTGCCATCGGGCAGGACGAGCGTGTTCCCCCAGCCGAGTAGCTCGCCGAGAACGAAACGCACCCAGGCCGCCTGGCCGCCGACGGGATCGTCCAGCCAGGCGGTGTGCTCCCGGCGCAGGCGTTCCCGGGTCTTCTTCTCCAGCGGGTCGAGCGTCGGCCAGACCCGCCGGAGCACGGGCAGGCTGAGGAACGGCCCGCTGACCTCGATGAGGCTCAGCCATTCGCGGTGCTGCGCGGAGCCGTCCGGCGCGGGCGGCCGGCGCCGACCGCCACCGCTGCCGCCACCGCTGCCGCGACCTCCGGGGATGCCCCGGCCCCGCGTGGTGGCACCCACGGTACTCATCGCGCCTCCTCCGCTGCCGGCACGACCAGGACGACCGCGACGGGGAACTGGTGCTGCCTCGGGTCACGGTATCGCTGCGCGATCACGTCGAGCTCCCGTCGCCGTTCCTGGTCGAGCCGGTCGAGCCGGTCCTGCCACGCCTGCCGGTCCTTGCGGTACTGGGCCAGCTCCTCGCGGCTCCTGGCGATCTCGAACCGGCTGAACAGGGCGTCCTCGTCGTTCTCCGGATCCTCGATCGCACCGCGCAGCGTCGCGGCGAACTGATCGAGGATAGTGGTGATCCGATTCTCCTCGGCGGCCCGGCGCTGGCCGAGAAGGCGGGTCAGCGACTCCTGGCGGGTCCTCGTCCGCCACTCCAGGGCGGAGAGCACCCCGGGCCGCACCGCCGGCCAGCGCTCGGCGAGCCGCTCCCGCGTCTCCCCGGAGACGGGCCGGCCGGCGGCGAGCGCGGTACCGACGAGATCGCCGAGGACCGTCAGGTTCTCCAGGCGGCGGAACCGCCCGGTCGCCGGCGCCCAGCCGCCCGCGTACAGGACCTCCTCGTGCAGCCGGACGCCGTCCGCGCCCACCAGCACGAACCGGGAGAACGCGCCGATCAGCACCTCCTCGCAGCGCGGATCGTCCGAGCGCACGGCGGTGACGCGGTGCAGCCCGACGTCGGCGTTGGAGACGGCGCCCCGCAGCAGCCTTGTCGACATGTCGACGAGGCGGTGGCCGAGGTGCGCGAGCACGACGTCGTCGCGGTCCTTTGCCATGGCCGGGTCGAAGGTGATCGGCCGCTGGCGCGGCGGCGTGCCCGGGGGAAGGTCCTCACGGCGCAGCTTCTCGGTGAGTCCCGCGGAGGCGCGCTGCCACGAGCCGGTGAGCGTCGGCACCGTGAACAGTCCCTCGGCGTGCTCCTTCTCGTCGACGTACGGGGTGAGTGCCTGTTGGCGGGCGAGGCTCAGTGCCGTGCCGACGACGCGGCGCACCGCCGCCGGGGTGATGCCGAGCTCGCGGACCGTGTCGTCGAGGTTCGCCCGCAGCCGGCGCACCTGCTCGCGCACGTTCTCCGCGACCGGGACGGTGCCTCCGGCGGCCACGGAGCCGCCCGGACCGACGTCGAGGTCGTCGGGACCGAGGTCGATCCGCTCCCCCAGCATCCGACGCTGCACCCGATCGGAGAGCACCGCGTTGACCGACCCGAGGTCGGCCTTCATCTGCGCGACCTTCTTCACCACCCGCGACAGGAACTCCAGGTCGGCCTCAAAGGAATCGACGCTGCCCGACCAGCCGGAGCCGACGAAGTGCCGGATCTCCGGGGAACGGCGCTGCCCGTACCGGTCGATGCGGCCGATCCGCTGCTCCAGCTTGTTCGGGTTGAACGGGATGTCGTAGTTGACCAGCCGATGGCAGTGATTCTGCAGGTCGATGCCCTCACTCGCCGCATCGGTGGCGAGCAGGACCCGCATCGGATGTTCGCTCGGTTCGGCCTGGAAGGCGAGCCGCAGCTGCTCGCGCTCGTCAACGGACAGCCCGCCGTGCAACAGGCCGAGCCGCTCCCCGGCGAGCCCCTCCTGGCGCAGCAGTCCGGCGAGCCAGATCTGCGTGTCGCGGTACTCGGTGAACACGACGACCCGCTCATCGAACCAGTGCCGCCCGTCCGGCCGGCACACCGCGTTCAGATAATCGAGCAGCGCGCGGGCCTTGGCGTCCGGCTCGGCCTCGTGGGCGTCCGCCCAGCGCCGCATCCGGTCCAGCAGCTCGATCTCGCCGTCGGTGGGATCGAGCTGCATCGGCCCGATCCGGCCGAGGGCGTCGTCCTCGGCGTCGGCGAGCTGCTCGTCGTCCAGGGTCGCGACGTCGTCGAAGTAGTCCTCCATCCACGGCTCGGGCATCCCCGGCCCAGGCATCCCCGGCCCAGGCATCCCCGGCTCGGCCTCATCCGCGAGGCGGGACGCGTGGACCGGGCGCCCGTGCCGGGACACGAGGGTCTCCCGGTAGACGCCCACGGTGTGGCCGAACGCCGCCGGGGAGGAGAACAACCGCTTCTTCAACAGCAGGGTCACCAGGTCGGTCGCCTTGCGGCCGCGCGGCGAATCCAGCCGGGCCCGGCGCAGTGCGGCAAACTCCTTGAGCAGGCCGTGGATCTCCCGTTCGCCGTCCGGATAGACCACCGGCATGTCGATCGAGYGGCGCCGGGGGAACCGCGGGGTGCCGTCCGCGTTCTCGATGCTGCTTTTCAACCGGCGGACCACGACCTCGTCCACGGCCATCCGGTCCGGCTCGACGCCACGGGCGAACCGCTGGTCGTCGAGGATCTCCAGCAGCGCGGTGAACGAGGCGAGGTAGCCGTTGTGCGGGGTGGCGGACAGGAACAGCCGGTGGGTGAAGTGCGGCGCGAGCCGGCGGATCAGCTTGGTCTGCTGGGAGTCGACGGCGTAGACCTGCCTGGGCGCGGCCGGGGCGATGTGATGGGCCTCGTCGAGAATGAGCAGGTCGAAGGTCCGCGGGTAGGTCGGCTGACCATCGCCGGGCAGCACCTCGTCGAGCAGCCGCTGCGCCTTCGGGCCACGCAGCCAGGGCAGGCTGACGATCGTCAGCGGGTAGACCTCGAACGGGTTCGCCGCGCTGCCGTGCGAGCGACGGACCGCCGCGCAGCGCTCCGCGTCAATAATCGTGAAATCGCGGCCAAACTTCTCGGCCATCTCGTCGCGCCATTTCAGGGTGAGCCCGGCCGGACAGACGATCATGATGCGGCGCGCCCGGTGCCGCAGCAGCAGCTCCTCGGCGACCAGCCCGGCCTCGATGGTCTTACCGAGGCCGACATCGTCGGCGAGCAGGAGGTTCACCCGGGGCGCCGCAAGGGCGCGCGCCACCGGCTCGAGCTGGTAGTCCTCGACGGCCACCCCCGAGCGGAACGGGGCCTGCAGCCGCCGGGCGTCCGCGGAGGTCACCGCCGACCAGCGCACCGCGTCGAGGAAGGCGGCCAGCCGGCCCGGTGGGTCGAAGCCGCCCCGGGTGACGTCGGGCAGCGAACCGCTGGGCAGGACCCGCCGGCCCGGCTCGACCTCCCAGATCACCTCGACGGTGTGGCCGTAGCGACCGTCCTCCACACTCTGGAGGATGACCAACGTGCTCGTGCTCGGCGCCGCTCCGTCCCCGACGGCGTCAGGCCCCGCCGCGTCCGCCTTATCCGCCGCGCCCACGTCCGCCGCGCCCACGTCCGCCGCGATCCACCTCGCCCCGCCGGCGGCCGGTCCGTCGATGTCCGCGACCACCCACTTCTGACCACGGACCTCCACCAGCGCGCCGATGTCGGGACGCTCGTCAGATGCCGGCGCCCCCGGGCCCGGCCCCGTCCCGCCCATGGCCTGCTGGCGGACGCGGCGTGCTGACGGAGCACGTTCGGTCGTCGAACTCGGCACCTGATACCCCCCTTGGTGAACAGCCCGACCAGTCTGGCAGGACGCCGGGCGACCGATTCCCGGCCCGGTGGCACCGTGCCGGCCCTCTTCGGTCCCCATCTCAGACCTAACGGACATCCAGGGGGTAGATTAGCATCTGTGAACTCAATTCACCAACATGGCCCATGGCGGACCGGGTCTCGACATCGTGGTGCCGCGGGAGCCCCGGCCGCCGGCCGCGACCCGTCCGCACCAGACGCCGCGACCCGTCCGCACCAGACGCCGCGACCCGTCCGCGCCAGAAAGTTGTGGAGGTTGGGCACGGTCTCAAGGCCCGAGAGCGCGCCCAACCCTCGTTGACCACCAAGGCATCCGTGATCACATAGTCACGAAGTGCCGCCTCAAGGTCGCTGACACCCCCGGTCAGGCTGAGGACGAGGTCACTCGTGTTCGTCCGTTCCGGGATGTGGATGAACTCGCGCGGAAGCGGCTGGTTCGTCGGCGGCACCGACCCACGCTGACGCCCCCACGAACGGTGCGTACACGCTGTGCCACAAACCCTTGCCCGCCGATCCCGTCCTCCACCTCACACCGCCTCGCAGACGAATGCGGACCAATCGACCCCTCGCCTGGCCACACGGCTGACGCTGATCCATGAGGAGGGCAGGACCGGTCGCTGTCCCCGAAGTCCTCACGGACGAAGGTTGATGATCGTCTTTCCCTTACGTCGCTCGGTCGGATTGAGGGCGGCGACGGCATTGTCGATGGTCGCGACGTTGCCGATGTTCGTTCGCAGCCGTCCGTCGCGCACCCGCTGTACGATCTCACCCAGTTGAACGCGATCGGACTCGACAACGAAGTCGACTGCCAGGCCGTCGGCGGGCCGCGCCCCGACCGGTCCGACGACGGACACCAGCGTTCCCCCGGCTCGAACCAGACCCGCGGACCACTTCTGGATGTCGCCGCCGATGACATCGAAGACCAGATCGACCCCGCCTACGTCCTCCAGCGCGTCGTTCTCAAGGTCGACGAACTCCTGCGCGCCGAAGTCGAGCGCCTTCTGCCGGTCGGCAGCGCGTCCGGTGCCGATGACGTACGCACCGAACTCGCGCGCGAGCTGCGTCACCATCGTCCCGACTGCGCCGGCCGTGCCATGCACGAGCACGCTCTGCCCCGCCTGAAGGCGGCCGTGCTCGAACAGCCCCTGCCACGCGGTCAGCCCCRAAATCGGCAGGCTCGCGCCCACCGTGAAGTCGACGTCGCCCGGGAGCGGTGCGAGATTGCGTGCCTCGACGGCCACATACTGCGCCAGGGTGCCGTCGCGATGCCAGTCCGAGAGGCCGAACACCCGCTGTCCCACCGACAGCCCCGTCGTGCCATAGCCGAGGACCGTGACCACTCCGGCCAGCTCATGCCCGGGGATCGACGGTGTTCGGTCACGGTCGAGACGATCGGTCCAGGTCGAGGGCCACGCCATCTCAGTCGGGACGAAACCCGACGCATGAACCTCAACGACGACGTCGTTGATCGCCGCCGACGGCTCGGGCCGCTCCACCAGGCTCATCCCGGCCGTTCCCGCAGCCTGGTCCGTCACGACGATCGCCTTCATGGGTAACTGCCTCCCCGGCCATTTGTCTTGGGCACAGTGGTGGGCACGTGTCGCTCACGGACGAACGCGGACGATCGTCTGCCCGCCGATCCGCCCGGTCGGGCCGAAGGCCGCGACGGCATCGTCGAGAGTTGCGATGCTGCCGATGTTCGTCCACAGCCGTCCATTCCGCCGCCCATTCCGCGCCCGCCGGACGATCTCACCCAGTTGGGCACGATCGGACATGACAACAAAGCCGATGGCCAAGCCACCCATCCGCAGGGTCAGCAGGAAGCGCCGGACAGATCGCGGTGCCATCCRCCGACACCGATGAAGTCCGGGTCAGACGGCACGGTGCGGCCCCGAATCTCCAGCCTGCGGGCGAACGGCCGGGTGCGCAACTCCGCCGGCGCGGCCGATCAGACGCAGCGTGGTGTCAGGATCGAGACCCGGTCCACAGCCGCTCCGCCCTGGCCAGCTGGTGTGGAATCAGGAAGATGGTCACGCCGCGCCCGCGACAGCTCGCTTCGGACCGGCGGGCTCCAGGAGACGAGACCCGATGCCGGCGTCACACAACACCAAGATCGTCGAATATCGCAGGGTTCGGATATCAGCGCCCTGCCAGTCAACTGAGCTTTTGTAGGGTCTTGCGACTGATGCCTGGATCGTACCCGCTTCGGTGGATACCTGAGGTAGCTGCCCGATCTGCCGGGAGAGCGAGCTATGGGCGCGACACGTCGCGGATTCACCGAGGAGTACAAGGAGCAAGCGGTAGCCTTCGTCATCGACGGCAGCCGTCCGGTCGCCGAGGTCGCCCGGAACATCGGCGTCCATGAGATGACGCTGGGAAAATGGGTGAAGAAAGCCAAGGACGTGGAATCCGGAGACCGCCACTGGCTCAGACGGCTCGGGTGGGCACGCGATCTACCCGTCATGACCGTCTTCGCCCCGGCCTGYCCCACCTGGTCGGCCACCACACGGAGGAGCCGCACTTAACGGCGAACTTAACCGCCGTAGACTCGTATGATGTTGGCTATGGTCGGCGACAGGGCCTCGCATGCCACGCCGTTGTCGGTGGCGCGGTCGCTGCGTCTGCTCGGCGAGCATGTGTCGACCTGGCGGAAGCTGAACCGGCTGACCGCGGCCCAGGTCGCCCAGCGAGCCGGGATCTCCCGGGACACGCTGCGCGCCATCGAGCAGGGTAAGGGCACCGCGAGCACCGAGAACCTGTTCAGGGTGCTACGCACCATCGGGATCATGGATGCCGTCGTCAGGGCCACCGACCCGTACGAGACCGACGTCGGCCGGCTGCGCATGGACGAGATCCTCCCCAAGCGAGTACGGCGCTGATGGCCGGACGGGATCCTGTCGAGGTCACCGTCGAGATCGACGGGCAGGAGACCGCCGCAGGGACGTTGTGGCTTCACAACCGCGGCGGACAGAGCGCCACGTTCCGATATGCCGACGCCTACCTGACCAACCCGGCCGGATACGACCTCGACCCGGCGCTGGCCAGAGCCGCCGGCGTCTTCCACACGCCGGCGGGGTCGGCCATCTTCAACGCGTTCGCCGACAGCGCCCCCGACCGATGGGGTGAGAACCTCATGAGGCGTGAGGAGCGCGAGCGCGCCCGCGCCGCCGAGACCACACCTCGCACTCTCGGTAAGGCCGACTTCCTTCTCGGCGTCCGCGACGACACCCGCCAGGGAGGTGTCAGGTTCCGCCAGCCGGCGACCGCCACCTACTATTCGACGCACCGGCACGCGGTCCCACGGCTGATCGACCTGGCCCGGCTCATGCGAGCAGCCGACCGCGTCCGCGCGGAGGGCGACTTCGACCGCGACCTCGCGGACCTCATCGACGCAGGTAGCTCGCTCGGCGGCGCGCGCCCCAAGGCGGCGGTGCGGGACGTGTCCGGGCGGCTCTCGATCGCCAAGTTCCCGCGTTCGGACAGTGACGAATGGGACGTGGCCGGTTGGGAGGAGGTACAATTGAGGCTCGCTCGCAGAGCGGGGCTCACCGTGGCGGAGTCGGAACTGCTGACCGTTACCGGCCGGCACGTACTGCTCCTGAGCCGCTTCGACCGCATCGGCGCGCGGCGTCTGGGGTTCGCAAGCGCCCTGACAATGCTCGAGGCCTCCGACGGGGACCTTCGCRGCTACCTCGAGATCGCCGAGGTGATCGAACGCTACTCGCCGAGAGCTGACGCCGACCTGYGTGAGCTCTACCGGCGGATCCTGTTCTCCATCCTGACCGGGAACACCGACGACCACCTGCGCAATCACGCGTTCCTGCGCGAGCGAGACGGCTGGGCGCTCTCTCCTGCCTACGACCTCAACCCCAATCCGGACAACCCGGCCCGGCTGAGCACGGCCGTCGATCTCGACAACACCGACGCAAGCATCGACCTCGCGCTGTCGGTGGGCAACTACTTCCGCTTGTCGCCGCCGAGGGCCCGCGACCTCGTCAGGGAGGTGGAGACCGCCACGGCGGGCTGGCGGCAGGCCGCAGCCGGGCTCGGCATCCCGAAAAGCCAGGCCGACCGGATGGCAGCGGCCTACGAGAGCGAACAACGACGGATCGCCCGTGCTCTCAGGGTGCCTTGAGATTGGCTCCGGTATCGGGCGTCACCCGGCCCCGTCCGGCCTATCGGTCAATCCTCGGACATGCCGGCGGCCCCGCCACCAGACACGATCAGCTCATCGCCTTGCTCACCGTCGTCCGTGACACACTCAACGATGTCATAGACGCTGGAGGGGAGCCGGAGCGCCGCCTTCCCGCTACCCGCGCGTGGCGGCCACGGGACGCGAGCGCCGGACACCGTAGAGCTACGGTGTCCGGCGCCGCGGCGGCCGGAAAACCCGGGCGGTCATTGCCGATTGGAACCCGTGCCGGACGCCCTCGCCAACCCCGCTACATGTTTCTCCTAGCGGTTCGCCGTATTTCAGTGGCGTTCCGTCCAGGTCCTCTCGTCAGCTCAGTCCCAATCCCAATCCCAATCCCAGTCGTCCTTGTGGCGCCGGTCCTTACCGTCCTT
>NZ_MAQZ01000054.1:0-45453 GCF_001756285.1 Frankia sp. CgMI4 | reverse complement strand
CCACCCGTCCTTACCGTTCCAGCCGTCCCACCCGTCCTTACCGTCCCACCGGTCCTTGCCGTCCCAGCCGTCCCAGCCGTCCTTACCCCAATGATCCTTGGCGATCTTTTCATCCACCGGGCCACCGAGATAGCTCGACGCCAGCGCGCTCGTAGYCGCCGGCCCCACGGTGACGAACACTGCCGCCGCCGTAGACACCGCGACAACCGCGGCTTTCCGCCTCACGGACTTGTCCACGCTTCCTCCAGAACCGAGAGAGAGTGAATCGCTACTATCGGTAACAGAGACTAGCGTGCTCGACGAGGTCCGCAAACGGATCATCGACCGACTTCGACGATCAGCTAGCCACGGAGCGTGGCCTTAGCGGGATGAAGAGGAGATTCCAACTCCTATACACCCGCTGGAAAGGGAGATGCGGAATGTTGAGGTTCGCGGTTCACGGACTCCCACCACGCATGGTAATTGTCGGGTGGGTAGTAGGCGGTCATGCCCTTCGGCATGAATCGGTCCAATTCTGACAACGGCGCCTCGTCCGGAGTGATATACGTCAGCTGCCGGGTCGCAGGAGGAGATGGCGCGGTCCGCCTCCTGACGGATCCACCCGGCCCAGGCGAGCGCTGCTGCGTGTTCGGATTCCTCCGGCGTGTCGCCGGCATCCGTCGAGGGCAGGCCACGCTTCCGCCGCAGCCAGAAGTGATCAAGGTGGTCTATCGACTACAAAATGGCCTGGGAGGCGGGATACAGCTGCTTCAGTAGTTYGYCGAACTCCCCCGATGTGTTCCATCTGTCKAGCACGATTCCGAGCTGCGCGGCAAGGTCGCCTCGCCTGCCGTCCGCTGGATCTGGGAGGACTGCCTGTATGATCGCCTCGGCATGCTTTTCGAAGGTCATGTCGTCGTCCACAGTGTGTTCCCACTTCCGCGGCCTCGGCAATCGGCTCTCCGCCTTTGGACTGATCACTGAGACGAGATAGTCCAGCACGGGCATCGCCCGGCCTGTTGCCTCGATATCCRCATCGCCGCGAGCCAGGTGCCAGACCGCCGCCGAGTCCGCGGCAGAGAACACCTGAGCGAGATCACGCCGTCTCTCCAGCTCGCGTTGGTACTCGYCGGAGAGGACGGGAACCGGGGTCATCGCCATCGTAGGGACTACCACTGGCGACGGAGGAGMCTTCTCCGCATCCAGAATCCCGCGCACCGGCCACGCCTGGACGACTGTCACTCCTGTCAGAGCGAGCGCAAGAACTACCCAGATCAACAACGGCCCGCCCACGATCCACCCCAGAAGAAGCGGCGTGGCGAGGAGACCGAAAAGGTTCATGACGAAGACGACCCACTGACTCCTGGTCATCGTTGTTCCTCTCGTCCTGCGGCGGGCGACGGCTGGGTGTCACCTGGCGAGGAGGGCGGACGCAAGCCGACATCCTCCCCGAAGAGCTCCTTATCGATCCGGTCGAGGAGATAGGTGCGAACTGCGGCCTGGTCGGGCGCCATCGAATCCCCCAGCGGCCGATCCACCCAACGACCGAGGATCGCCCGCAGCGATGAAAGCAGATCAAAACGTTCACGCAGCGCGTCGACGAGCAAGTCCGGTAAAATCGTCGGCCCCCGCCCAACAGCCTGCACCACGTCATCCAGCCAGAGATGGACCAGCCCGATCGTTTCCTTCGAGGGCGGCGCATCGGCCTCGAGCACAAGGATCCACCCGCCACGGAAAAGCTCCCCGCATTCGGGATCGTCGACAGGCCGCCATCCGACGGCGTCCCTGGCATACAACCGAGAGGCCGACACCAGGCGCAGAAAAACCTCCGCGTTCCCCGTCGATCCGCGGACGGCATAGGGCGCTCTCACGGACCGGCCAAGTACATAGCGATAGTTGTCCCGGTCGGCGCTTGCCAGGGTCTCGACGGCATCGATGGCCGCGCTGGCAACCTGCGGATTCTCATGCGCGGCGAAGTTGTGCAGTCGGGTCAACGCCTGAAACGGATAGATATCATATATTATTTTACCAGAGAGCTCGATACACATACGCGCCAGGTAGGCGTCCAGCCGATGATCCTCCGACCATGCACGGATCCGCTGCCGGAACTTCCGGCCRCCGGTTCCCTCCGCTCCCTCCTCCAGGCCMTTCGTAAGCAGGCCCAAGCACGCGGGGATCGCGGCGACACGACGGCGACCGATCCAGTGATACGCAAGATCCAGGGCATCATCGGCTCGATCACTCCGCAACGACTCCTCGGTGAACCGTTCCGCGAACCTCGTCAGAACATCGTTGGGCCAAAAGATCCCCGGCGGCGARGGAAGCCGTTCCGCCCAATCGAGAAAGGCCGGACGCAACGTCGGGTAGTTGTCCCAGGCATAGTGGCGCGCGGCCACGCCGAATCCCGTCTTCTCAAAACGGATCGGTCTCTGCTCGTCGCGGACGACACCGATCTCTCCCAGGCGGGCCAGAAAACCTGGGCGGGTCAACGCGTGGTCATCTGGAAGGCGAAACTCACCGGCCCGGGCGAGCTCCCGTTGCGCAACGAACACCAGGTCCCGATCCGCGTCCTCCAGCATGGCCGCTGTGATGAGAAGGAGAGCGTTCATGCCGGTCCGATCGTTCTCGAGCAGACAGTCGATCTCCTTCCCATAATCGCTGTCCTGCCGTTTGACCTCCCGCCAGGCCAACCGGAGGCAGTCCGGCAGAGCCGCGCCCGGACGCATACCCAGGAGTTTCGCTGACGCTACGGCCACCCGGCTCACCTGATACAGCGTGGCGGCCCCGAGATCGGCGAGATCGGCGGACTTTTCGATGATCTTTACTATCGTCGCAAGATCAGGCTGCGCGCTTGGTTGCATGGATACGGCGAGGTGTGATTGCAGCACGGCACGCCAGTCCGGCCGGCTCAYCTCGGGCACGAGTCGCCGCAGCTCGRCCGGCAGCCATCTCACCGAGTCCGCTGGAAGAATGACMGCCAGATAGCGGGCCGAGCCGGCAACGACGTCCCGCAGCGCCTCAAGCCGCTTCGCCAGTTCCTCGGAGCGAGACGGCATCAATTCGGACAGGTCGAGAAGATACCGCGCCTGATCGTCCAACGCTTTCTGGGGAATGTCCGGCTCGTCGTCTGCCTCGACATCGGCGGGAATACGCTCAATCCTCTCCGTCCCGGCCCTGGCACCACCGGCTCCAGCCACCAGCATCCACGCCGCGGCGTGGATGCCGTCTCCGGGGGATCCCGAGAGCAGCACCAGGCGGTGTTTTTCTATCTTTTCCGCCGCATCCGCGAAGCCGGTGGGCCGAACGAACACTCCGCTCAGCTCGCGAAGAGTCGCGCCGGAGATGGCTTCGGGCCGGCGAACTCGCTTCTTTGCCAGGTCGATCAGATTCACAATATTCTTGATGTCGCCGTTTCCCAGATGGGTCTGCGCCCGATTGTCACCACTTACCGAGCCGCCGACGTTGCCTGCTCCACCGGATTTTCCTGCCCCGCTGACATTACCGGTGTTCCCGGCCCCCGGTGGTTCGGCGGCGGCCGCTGCGCCGGCGCCGGCTGCTTTCTCGTCCGGGGGCACATTACCCGGCGGTTCGTGCGGCAAGGTTTCATCCGCTGGACTGGCGCCAGGCATAAGACTCCGGATGTCAGTCATCGTGTGCGCCCTCCACGCCCGAAGTCCCCTTTTCGTCCACGGCTCCGGGGTCCGGGGCCGTGGTCGGGGATCCCTGCGTGAAGTTAGAATCACCAAAATTAGGGCGGTCGAGCGGCGCGGCGAACTGGTGGCCCTGGCCATAGTGTTCCGGGCCATGGTGCTCGGTACGCGGCCCGATCTGCTGGTCGCCGCGTGGGGCGTGGGTATCTCTACGGGTTGTGCGGATCGGACCAGACGCGGTGTTGATGTCACCGATGCCCACGTGCGTCTGCGGCCGATTATCCCCGAAGACCGATCCGCCGACGTTGCTGATACCACCGATATTTCTGATGCCGCTGATATTTCTGGTAGCGCCGCTCTGCCCAAGGTCGRCTCGGCTACGGTCCGATGGCGTGGAAGCCTCGGCCGCCGCCCGCGACGGTGCGGCTGGAACCTCGGGAACGCGGAAGCCGCGGTGCAGCAGGCCGCCCGACGGTCTCGGCACATACAGGTACGCCTCGTCGCGGTATGTCTTCACCTCGACGGGGGCCTTCACGAACAAGGAGTCGTCCAGCCCGCTGTAACCRCTGAGCACGGCGTCCTCGTAGGCCCGTGACGACAGGATCGCGGCCACCAGGGTCGTCCGGGGATTCGACTCTTCCAGCAGGTGTCGTACCGCGGCGGCGTCAAGCTGGCGGTGCAGGGCAATACGGGCCGCACCGCTGCCGTCACCCAGCCGGTTCGTCCCCRAATCGGTCGTCGATCCCACGTGCAGGCTCACCCGCATCCGCAGCGTCCGGTCGGCCGCGGCAGGTGCGACGGGCGCGACCTTGTTCCRGTACTCCAGCTCCTGCTGGAGGTTGTCCAGGAACGGGTGGACGAGCAACGGCAGCATCGAGGGCTCGAAGCMGAGCACGTACCCGTCGCCGGTGGTGTCGGAGAAACGTTCCATCGATGGTGATTCGGACCAGCCAGAACGCGCGAACGCTCCGGTGAGGATGTCCGGCACCGCCCGCGTCATGTCCTCGTGCCAGCGTCCGGGGTAGCCGCTGAAATCCTTGATGTCGACGACGAGCAGGGCCCGGTAAGGGGGCATTGCCATGCTGTCGGTGCCGCCATGGACCGGTGTAGAGGCCATCGCTGAATCCTTCGCGTTCGCGGGAGAGCACGGATGTCGTGCCCGTGTTCTTCAGCGTCGCGGCGGAAGAGTGACAAAAACGTCCATCGACGGACGGTTCAACGGTGGCACGGACCACATCTCGTCGGCCCACCGGCTCCCGTCAACGGAGAACCAGCGGACGACCTGGAGCCCGCCGGGCCAGCCGGCATGCTCAGCCGGTCGTGATGCCCACCTCGGCCCGCRACCGTGAGATATCCGCCACCGCGAGCCGTGGCCCCGGCCTCAGCACCTGTTCCTCTCGCAATGCCGCCACATGTGYGGCCACCGTGCTCCGGGCGAGTCCCAGGGACTCCGCGACGGCATCGAGCGAGAACGGCACCCGCATCGGATCGGGCAGCTCCGGTCCGGCGAGGGCGACCAGTTCCAACAGCAGGCGGGCGACCCGCTGCCGCGGCGAGAAATGCACGAGCTGATGCTGATAGGGAACCGTTTCGGACAGCTTGCTCACCACGTAGTCAGCCAGCGCTCCCTGAACACCGTGCCGCCGCAGGAAGGAGTCGAGCGTGGCGGCGGAGACCCGATGCGCCTCGCATCGATCGATCGCCTGCACCGTGGCGGTGCGTCCGGTTCCGATTCGCGCCATCTCACCGATCATGTCCCCGGGCGAGCGCAGCGCCAGCAGGAGGGCCGAGCCCTCCGCGTCCACGCGCACCACCTTTACCCGGCCGGTGGTCAGCAGAAGCAGGAAATCATCTGGATCGCCCTGACGCAGCAGCACCTGCCGCGACCGGAAATGGCACCGGGAACCGCATGACAACAACGCCTGCCAGAGACGGTCGCCGAGGATAGCCTGCATTCCCCGCCGGGCAGGCCRGACAGAATTGGTCATCCCACAGAAGTATCGCGGATCGGGCCCRCATTCGGCGCCGCCACCGAGAGGATGCGACTGAGGTGACCGACCAGCGGTCTTGTCCGATCAATCCTTTCTATCCGGTTCGCCCGATTCGCTCTCGGCCGCGATGCACCGATGCACCGATGTACCGATGTACCGTGCCGCGGATGGTCGAACTGCTGCCATCCGCGGCACGGCGCCCGGCTCCCCGTGCCATCGGCGCAGGGCCTCGTTCACCGGCCGGGCCGGGCCCCGGGTGGACGGGTTACTCGACTACTCGACGCCCTCGAAAATCCAGCCCCTGTCCTCCCTGAAGATAGGTGACAGGGCAACCAGCGGCGGGTAGATGAGCGCCGGGTGAAGTCCCAGGGTCAGTTCATTGTCCGGGACACCGATGGTGAAGGTACCCGACTGGGGACCATCAGCGATCTTCCATTCACGCGGCTCCGGGAGCACACGTACCCGCTCGAATGTGTCCGGGTCACCATCGAAGCTCACAAAAGCCCCGCCGGACGGCTTGCGGATCGTGTAGGTGTCGTCGTTGGCGCGCCGCACCTGCCACACCTGCCCGCCGCCGTTGCCGTCAGGCAGAAGGACGAGGTTGCCCCCGCCCACGTCGGTGAGGGTCTGCTGCCCGGCGATGCTGATCCGGTAGATGCCGTCGATCACACTTGCCACGCTTGGCTCCTCTTCCGTCAAAGGAACAACTGGTCACGGTTGCAACCAGCCGCGATTGAGAATGTTGCTGCCTGCACCAGAGTCAGAAGGAAGATCTTCTCTTTGATGACATGATGAGACCCTTTTTGGCGGTTCGATGAGCCAGGAAAGCTCTGCGATGGGGCACTGGACGAGCAGACCGTGGTGGCAGCGGACAGCCAGGACGCTAACACCATCATGCCCGCTGGCGTCGGCGTTTCGGATCAGCGGCGCACACTAAAAATGCAGATCAAGACCCGACTCGCGCCGTCCACGTATCCAACGATATCTTCGCACACCAAACCGCGCTTTGTGGCCGGACTTCGCCCTCCTGTTCCCCCCGACGTCCCACCAGCCGCGCCGAGCGGTGTCCCGCCGCGCCGCGGCGCGGCGGCGCACCGGTGGCGCGAGCCCCGCGAGCGCACCGAGGGCGAGGGCCGCCGTATGGCCGACCGCGTCGAGCTCCCCACGGCTCACCCCCTTCATCATCACGGGGAGTACGACGACGAAGGTCAGTGACGCCAGAGCGCGCAGCGACCGGCGGGAGGGCAGCACCACGAGCGCGGTCAGGGCGGTCGCCACGACATAGCTCGGCCCGACATCCAGGACGTGCAGAGCGGTCCGCGGCAACCCGCCRGTGACGACCCGCAGGTCCAGCACACCCTGGGAGATCAACGTCGCCCCGGCGTGCCCACCCAGCACGACGGCCAGCGCGGTGGCGCCTCCCGCCGTCGCCTCCAAGCCGCCCACGGCCAGGCCCGCGAACATGAGCCACGGCGCCAACGGCCCCTCGGGCAGCCACGGAATACTGCCCACAAGCACCCCGAGGGGATGGTGGCGCATCTGGTCGAAGGTTGTGCTCATGGCCCACTGCCAGCGGGTCGCCGTGGCCGGGTCGACGTACTGGAACACCCGCGCCGCGACGAGGGCGCCGAGCAAGGAGTCGGTCACCGGCAGCCGCCACACGACCGACCACGGGCGTCCCGACCACGGGCTGGCGGCGCCCTCGGCCCCGTGAACGTGCTCCGCGCCGGCGGGGCCGTCGTCACCTCTGGCGGTACCGTCGTCGCCTCCGGCGGGGGCCGGTGTGCGGACGGTCATGGGACTCCGGCCCCCGGTCCACCTCGGATGTTCTCCGCCGGCGCGGCCCATCCCCGCTGATCGCCCCGGCCTGGAATCGAGCACGCCACGGAACACTCCCGCCTGACGAGAAGCAGGGCCCATCTGAAGAATGTCTTCGCCCGGCGCTGTCATTCCCGGCACCGCGGCAGCCGACCAGATGTGCCACGGTCGCGCCGGGCGGATGGTCGCGCCGGGCGGATGGTCACGCCGGGCGGACGGGGCCGACAGTCACGCCGGGCGGATGGTCACGCCGGGCGGTACCGCCCACAGCAGGCTGTCTCGAAGCGCCGGACGCCACACGCCGAAGTCGTGGCCGCCGGGGCGCAGCCGCAGCACGACGTCGAAGCCCGGACGCTCCCCCAGGGCGCGGGCCATCGCCTCCGTGTCGCCCAACGCCTCATGATCGCCATGTCCGCAGTCCAGCCACACCCGCATCGGCGGGAATGGTGGGAGCGTCGCCGCGTACCGGGCCGGGGTGTTCGCCGCCACGACCAGAGCGAGATCGGGCCGGTTCCCGAACAGGCCGACCATCCCGCCGTCGTGGGTCGGTTTCGACATCCCGGACATATCAATGATMGTCTCGACGAGGTCACGGTGGCRTAGCCCGAGGTTCAGCGCGCAGAACCCGCCGGCGGACATTCCGACGAAGATCCGGTCGGCTCGGTCCGCGATGGCGCGCAACCGCCGGTCGACCGTCGAGATCACGTCGTCGATCAGATAGGTCTCGATGTTCTCGCCGGGCCGGTCGACGCATTCGCTGTCGTCGAGCCAACCGTGACTCAGTCGCGGGGCGACGAGGATCGCGGGCCGGCCGACCCCGGCAAGCAGCGCGCCGACCTGCGCGGCCCGGCCCGCCCGGTACCAGTCGACCGGCACCCCCGGCGAGCCATGCAGAAGGTAGACGACGGGGAACCGGACGTGCGGTTCGGTGAAGTACTGGGGCGGGAGGTACACCAGTGCCTGCTTTGCCTCCTTCACACCGAACCCGCTGTGCGTGCCGGGGACCAACAGGTCGATAACCGATCCGTCCGGGTGCGGCGGCGCTGGCGCCACAGCCTCCCGCGCCGACCCCGTCGGCCAGGACTTCACCCCGATGACGTCGTCGACCCGCGGCAGGTAGCCGTAGTAGGCATTGACCAGATCCGCCGCCGTCACCAACGTGAGCAGCATGGCGAGGACGCCCATCCCGAACGCGGCGGGGCGTCCCACCCGGTTCCGATGCCCCGCCCGGCGCCGGTGGGCCAGYCACCCGCAGCCTGCCCAGCAGGCGAGCGACATTCCCGCCAGGGACAGCAGGAACCACTTCCCGATGACGACCAGGGACCCCAAATCCACGCTCCCCTGCGAGTGTGTCCACGGTGTAGACAATATGGACGACGTAGACAATATGGACGACGTAGACAATATGGACGACGTAGACTGAAGGTGATGGTCAGTCCGGCCCGGGGCCGGTCGAGGTGTCCTTTCTTCGGGCACGGTGATGGAGGCCGGCCGTCCCAGGCCGGGGCAGTCGGGACAACCGGGATAGTCGGGACAACCGGGATAGCCCGGACAGATGGTCGCGCCAGCAGGGCCAGACCAGGAAGGCCTCGGCTTCGAGCATCGCCAAGGCGATCCGTGGTAGCTCGGAACTGGCGGGGTAGCAGATATAACGGGGCTGCCAGGTGGGTTGAAATTTGGCGTTGAACCGGTACAAGCTATCGATTTGGAACCAGCGGGACAAGAATATTAACAGGGAACGCCAGCAGCGGATGACCGGCCCGGCGCCCAGGCGCTCGCCGCGTTCGAGCGCGGACCGGAAGAACGCAAAGTTCAGCGACAGCCGTTCGACGCCCAGCTCGCGGGCCTGGCGCAGGGCGCTGACGATGAGGAACTCGTTCAGCCCGTTGTCGGCGGTCCGGTCCCGCGTCATCGCGTCCAGCGACAGGCCGTTGGGGCCCCACGGCACGAAATGCAGCAGGGCGCGCAGCCGGGGCTCGGTGCCGGCCGCGTCGGCATGCGACGTGCCGTCCTCGATGCCGCTTGTCGTGTCGTTCGCCGGGTGGCCCGGAGCACCGTTCACCGGGTCGTCCGCGTCGTGGGGACCCGCGTCATGGGGACCCGCGTCATGGGAGAACGCCATCACGGCTACGCAGTCGCCGTCCGCGCCGCCGCCGAGGCGGCCGAGCGCCATCGAGAAGCCCCGTTCCGTCTGGGTACCCCGCCAGGCAGCGGCCTGTGCCTTCAGCCGGGCGATGTCGGCCGGCGCGAGATCGCCGACCCGCCGCGCGACCGCGGTGTAGCCGGCGCGTTCCACCCGGGCGACCGCCTGGCGAACGTTACGCATCGCCCGGCCCTCCAGCGTGAACGACGCCGTGTCGACGATGGCCTCGTCACCGAATTCCAGCGCGCACAGCCCGGCGCGGGTCCAGGCGAAGCCACCCGCCTCCGAGCAGCCGAGGACCGCCGGCGTCCACGCATGATCGGCCGCCTCACGCAGGAACTCCCTGATGGCCCCCGGCCAGGCCTCCCGGTCACCGAGCGGGTCTCCGCTGGCCAGCATCACGCCGGAGACCACCCGGTAGGCCACGCAGGCCTTGCCGGTCGGTGACCAGATCACCGACTTGTCCGACCGCAGCGCGAAGTATCCCAGCGAGTCGGCCTTGCCGTGCCGGGCCAGCAGGGCACGTATCCGTTCCTCGTCGGAGTCGGTCAGCCGGGGCCGGGGCTCGGGCGGTCGCAGCGCGAGGTAGCCGGTGGTCACTATGGTCAACAGGCCCATCGTCAGCAGCACGCGGGCGGCGAGGCCGGAGAACCGGTCGGAGGTGAACCGTAGCGGACCGGGGATCCCGACGAGTCCCTCGACGATCTGTTCGAACTGGKCGGACAGCGAATGCGGGCCGACGATCCGGTCCTGGCGCACATAAAGCAGCAGGAACCCGATCCCGATCGAGACGACAGTGAGCAGCAGGCCGACGCCRAGCGCCCGCCAACGCGTCGACGGGTCGCCCTTGGCCCGGAACTCCCCGTGGACCAGCAGCAGGGCGATGAGCAGCGCGGCCGATCCGGCCGCCTCCTCGTAGTCCAGACCCTTGGCAACGTGGAGCACGATGCTCACGCCGAGCAGGACCACCACGGCCCGCCAAGCCCGCCGCTTGCGGCGGCGCAGCCCCGGCGTCAGCAGCACGAGCAGCATGCCGACGACGACGGTGAACGCGGCGGCCTGCTGGGAGGCCGCGGGGGGCAGGAGCACCCGCAGGTCCTCCAGGCGGGAGCGCCACTCCGGGGTGACCGCGGAGATGACGTCCACCAGGCCGACAACCAGAGCCAGCAGCGCGGCGATCCGAGGCGCCCACGGCTGTTTCCAGGGGGGCAGCACGGGCATCCGGCCGCTCTTCCTGCCGGGACGGACGCCGGGTGATGTCGTCGACGGCGGGGCAGATGACGGCTGTGAGGCAGACGACGCCGGTGAGGCAGACGACGCCGGTGAGGCAGACGGGGCACGCGGTGCCTGGGGGGCAGGCTGTGCGGAAGGGACAGGAGGGACGGGAGAGGCCGCGGACCCCCGACCGACCGGACCAGACCGGGCGGACAGGCCCCGGCGGGCGCCGGGCCGCCCGGGTTCCGGCCGCACCGCCGGGCGTGGCCACCACCGGCGCCGGATGACGGCGCGCTCGTTCGCCTCGGGCGGCGCGTTTCCCCCCCGCCGCCCGTCGGCGGGGCGCCCGGCCGAGGTGCCCGATGCCCCGGTCCCGCTCGAGATTCTCATGATCCCTATCGTCTCCCGATGGGTCGCTTGCTATGGCGCTCAGGACCTGGAGACGATAAACCGCCCCGTCACGGACGTTCCTCGTGCCACCCGATCGTAGCCGGGCCGAGTCGCGGGGTGGTCACGCGCAGAAGGCGCCGAGTCGTGGACGAGGGCCAGGCGGGCGTCCCGGGCCGGCAGGGAAGGACGACCTGGACGATCTCCGCCCGAACGTCTAGACACACCCAGCAGACCAGCTCACATACGACATTTAGGCAGTTAACTCACTTATCTAGCTCACTTATTACTCCCATCCGGACGGAGGTGACCCTGTGAGGTCGATCCGCGGTCTACTCATCCTGCGCTGCCGCTGCGGCCATGCGCGTCATGACCACGAGCACTACCGGCCCGGCTCGGATTGCGGCCGATGCGGGTGCCCGGCTTGGACCCTGTGGAGGCGACGTTGACGCCCCTGAACCTAGGGTAAGACGGGCAGGACGCCAGTCAACCAGATCAGCCGCTTACACAGCGTCACCTCCTGCTGTCCGCCGGACACGATCAACACCAGGTCACACGTCATTGGCCCTTGTGGCCCTCGGCGCCGATCMGCGCACCGGCTCAGCTCATGATTTCCGGGCTTGGTCTCGGCCCGTCCTCCTCCCGATGTGAAACTTTCTGAGGATGCCGGCGACCGACAGCTCGGTGTCGAGATACCACGTGCCGACGATTACCCCCCCGATGAGGACGACACCGAAACCGATCAGCCACGACAGGATGGTGAACACGACCCCGATCCCGCCATAGCTGCGCTCGTTCGCCACGATGGAAGCCGAGAATGCCAGCCGGCTGACGACACCCAGACCAGTCAGGCCGATCGTCGTGAACAGGGCTGTCGGCCACGAGTCCCGCCAGCTCATCCGGCCGATGGTGAGTACCCGGACCCCGACCCACAAGAAGAGCGCCAGGATCACGGTGGCTACCAGGCCGTAGCAGACCTGACCAGCCACGGTGCCGGTGAGCAGCGCCCCGAGACTCGTGGTAGCGACGAGAAAGAAGATCAATCCGCAGAGCCAGCCGACCTGGGCCAGTAGGCCGCGTAGCCCGAATGGCTTCAGTCTGAAGACCCGCACATAAATGGACTGGACGGACGCGGCCAGACTCAGTCCGCCAATTATCAGCCAGAGCACTCCCAGTACTGTCCAGCCGGTGAGGACGGTTCCGCTCCGCGGGGTAAAGAGTCGTTCCACGGCCATCGCCGCATCATGGCTCAACCCCATGCGCGCGATGATTATGTCCGCCGCACCGCCCTGCCGCAGTGGCGACAGCGCCGCCAGCGTGATGACAAAAGGAAAGAAAATCATMAGGATCATCGCGGCGAGATTCATCGCCCTGTTAATCAGATCCGCCTCACGTAGTCTGGACGCCAGGTCTCCTACCGGGGACTGCCCCGCACGCCCCCGGGCTGTCCCGACGCGCGCACAGAGCGTCCTGATCGGCCGCCACGGCGCGCCGCTGCGGTGAGCGCCAGCGCCGCCGGACGGCCGCGACGCAGGATTGTTATTACTCGTACGCCAGCTCCGGGGCATGGCGTCCTCCCCACAGCACCGGGTTCATCGCCGGATCCGCCGAATGCCCTGTGTGCGGCGCTCGCCCTCCGGGGCGGGGACTCAGGCAGCCGCTTCAGTCGATGATGAGGGCGATGAAAATGATGCAGACGATTATGTTGATGAGCCAGCTGTGAGTGTTCATCCAGTCTCGGACGCGCGGTGCGGCGACTTCTGCCCGTCTATGGAACAGTAGTCGGGCAAGCAGCGGCAGTGCCGCCACCGTAACGGTCAGYCCGATGAACGGGAGTGCTGCCGCATAGGACGCGTTGTTCTGCTGCAGGTGTATTCCAACCGTCATCATAATCACGATGTCCGAGGGCATCAGCAGAATGACGAACAGTCCGACTTGGAACGCCTTCATCAGATCTGCCRCCATCAGCGTCGTCAGCCATTTCGGCGGCTCCACCGTTTCGCGCCGCACCCAGTTCTTCACGGCGGCGACTGCCAACAGGCCCACCAGTACGTACTGGATGATCTGGCCGRCCGAACCGTTACTCCTCGAACTTCCCAGGTCGACGGCGCTGTCCAGCAAGGCGGCGAGGCCCATCATGACGGCCACACCGGCCGCTGTCGCGGCCGCCACACCGGCCAGGAACCCCAGGGATACCCGCCCGGCTCGTGGCGTGGTAACGAAGATGATCGCCGACATGATCTGCGGTCCGATCATCATGGTGATTGCCAGCGGGAGAATCTGGAGACCGTCCATGGATGCTCCCCACCGCTTGACCATGCTGATTCACGCGAGACTCCTAGCCCTCTCGCGCTCGAACTCCTGGTCGTTGAGCAGTCCGCGGCGGTGCAGGTCTCCGAGCTTGGCCAGCTCGTCTGCAATAATGGTCGCGCGGGTCGCGGCGCGGRTGTAGCCGCGGACCGCTTCCTCGCTCGCCGAGCCAACAGCCGGACCGGGTCCTCCCGGCCCCGCGCGCGTCGGGTGCGCCGATTACCACAGCCATTACCTACCGCCTGCTCGCCGCGTCAAACCCAGCATCACCCGAAACTCACCCTCTCGTCTCGGCCCGATGCCGCAGACGGTGGCCGGGGGCACTAGGTGAGCAGGGGCACTGACGGAAGACGGTCGGCTTGGGGTGTCCGGCCGGACTTGCGGGCCTTCGTCTTGGTACCGTCCCACTTCGCTTGAGTTGACCATGGTGTACCCACCAGTCGGCTAGGTCCAGCGTGGCGGCAGTCCGGAGCCGGTGCGCGGCTGGCTGCCCTACGACCTCTCCCACGACCCTCCCAACGTGCGATCAGCTGGACGATCGATGGTCATCGGCGRCCAAATGTCCACGCACGGCACTCACCCGTCCGGGGGATCCTGGAAGTGGYGTCAACGGCACGTGGTGTGCTGGCAGGAAGAAGGCCGGMGCGGGTTACGCGTACGGACGACGGCGCCAGTGCGCGACAGGGGGACCGCCGGATGACACATCATCGAAGTCCACGAAGCCAACCTGACGGCTACCTTAATATATCGCGGTCATCCACAAGAGCGGTGACACCGTGAAAGTGGTCTCCGTCATGAACTACAAGGGCGGAGTCGGAAAGACCACTCTGACGGCGAACATCGGCGCGGAGATCGCCCGCTGGGGAAAACGGGTTCTTCTGATCGATCTTGATCCGCAGGCGAGCCTCACCTTCTCCTTCTACCGGCCGGAGGACTGGCGGGCGCACCTCGCCGAGGGCCGGACCATCAAACAGTGGTTCGAAGCCTGGCGGATGGACGGGCCGGTGCCGGGACTCGAGGTACTCGTCACCGCCCCCACGGTGGCGAACTCCCGCATCGCGCATAACGGTGGCCGGCTCGACCTGATCGCGTCCCACCTTGCCCTCGGCGACGTCGAGATGGATCTCGCCGCGCGGTTGGGTGGGGCACAGATCCACCGGTCGACACGCCACTACTTCGACGTCTATCTGCGTCTCGCGGCCGGGCTTGCCACCCTGCCCGGGCGGCTCTACGATCTGGTGCTCATCGACTGCCCGCCGAACTTCGGCGTCATCACGAGGTCCGCCGTGGCGGCCAGCGACCAGCTGCTCATCCCGGCCCGCCCGGACGAGCTGTCCACCCTCGGAATCGATCACCTGCAGTCCCGGCTGCGCCGGTTCACCTGGGAATTCAACCAGGTCGCTGATCTGCAGGCCGACCTCCGGCCGGCCGTGAAGAAACTGGAACCGATGATTCTGGGCGTCGTCTTCACGATGGTCCAGTACTACGGTGGTCAGCCCGTCTCGGCGCTGCGGCCCTACATAGCACAGACCAGAAGCCTCGGGCTGCCCGTCTTCGATGCGATGCTTCGGGAGAGCAACAAGCACTTCGCCGGCGCGGCCCGCGCCCAGCTCCYCGCCATTCTCACCGAGCAGCTCAGCCGGGAACTCGCCTGGGAACTGCAGAGCCTGGTCGAGGAGTTCCTCAAACGCATCCGGACGGCGAACCATGGCTCCTGACAGTCGRCCCGCCAGCCACCCGGGTCGGGATGCGGCCCGTCTCGGGGCTGTTCTCCTGCGCCAGGTGTCCGATCTGCTCGACACCCTGGACGTCCGGCAGCTTGACGATCTCGTGGCGGGTCGGGCGCGGCTCGCGGTCGTCCCCACGCCCACAGCAGCGCCCACGCCCACAGCAGCGCCCACGCCCACAGCAGCGCCCACGCCCACAGCAGCGCCCCACAGCAGCGCCCACGCCCACAGCAGCGCCCACGCCCACGGCCACGGCAGCAGACCCGGGCGGTCGTGCCGCGGCGGACGGCTCCCGGCTCCCGGCGTCCGTGGACGTCGAGAAGCTGCACGCGACACTGGTCGCCGCCGCGAGCCGGGAGGAAGCCCGGGAGCACCTGGCTGCCCTGGGCCGGATTCCGGTCCCGCAGCTACGGGCCCTGGCGGGCGCCCTGGGTGTCGACGGTGTCGGCGGCAGGGATCCGAAAGCCACCGTGATCCGAAAGATCGTGGACGGGACCATCGGTTTCCGGCTCAGCTCCCGGGCGATGCTGGCCGGGGAATCCGAACTGTAGAGCCGCGTTCTCCGACCGTTCTCCGGCCGGTGGAGCCGTCGGCTGGCCCGCTCCCGCCGGTCATGCCGCACCGAGCAGGAGGCCGAATCCGGTCATCAACACGGCGACGGCGAGTACCAGCGAGGTCACGAGATTACGCATGGTGACTCGGCGGGGAGCGCCGTCGAGGTCCGGCTGCGCCTCGGGCTCGCGCGGTGGAATCCGCAGGGCGAGCACGATCGGGTGAAACGGCGAGACGCGGTTCGGCGGCCAGGCGACCKCCCGCAGATCGCGCCGTTTGAAGGGGGCGTGACTCGCGCATCCGGTGAGCCAGCCGTTGACCGGGGTCTCGCAGATGCCGTCGTCGGTCCGGTAGGCCCGGCAGAGCGTCGGCCAACGGAATCCCAACATCACGGTGATCACGAGCAGGGCCACCGGCAGCGCGATCCACGTGCCCCGCAGGGTGAGCCACAGCCCGGCGGCACCGAAGGCGAGATAGCAGGCGAGATGGACATGTTTGCGTTCCCGTCGGCTCCTCGTCCGTGAAGCGGCCCGGCGGGACCGGGTCGGTTGCCGGCGGCGGGCGGACGTCCGGCCCGATCCCGACGAAGATCTCCTGCGCGGCGCTGCCATGACCATCCTCCTGTCTGCCCAGGTGCACGGGTGGGATGCGCCGCGGCGTCACGACAGATGCGTGGCCGTCCGTGCATCTGCGCCGACGGTCACGCCCCGCCCCTCGGCTGGCGTCGCTCCGCGATGGTTCTAGCACAGCTTGATGCCTAATTTAGCGCTTATCCTTTGTTTGCCATCACTTGCCACCAAACGCCAATAATAGGCGTATGATGTGTCCGTATAGCAGTCATGTTTTCAGTCATGCTTCTTCGCGACAGATCTCGATCAAGGCTTTGGCGGATCCCGCCGGCCTGTCGATCAGTACGGTGAAGGCGCGGTCGAGATCGGGCAGCGGATACCGGGGATGATCAGACTGGCCGCGACGAGCCTCGGCCTGGTCCCCACCGGCCTCCTTGTCCGACGGGACACGCGCGGGCGTCCGGGCCGGCCCTGGACCTTCGGCCGCACTGACGCGCCGCCGTTGACACCTGGAGCCGCTCCAGGAAGCTCCTGCTCCTGGCCGGGTTACTCGTCCATGGCACGGAGYAGGCTCGCGGGCAGCGATCGATCCGGGCCGGCTCCCGTAGTCCATCGGGAGCCCCATCGGCCGAGTTCCATCAGGATCGGCGCGAGATCCCGGCCCGCCGACGTCAGTTCGTATTCCGAACGAGGTGGACGTGGCTGATAAAGCCTGCGTTGCAGGATGCCTCGATCGACGAGCCGGTCGAGGCGCCGAGTGAGGGTGTGATCGGAGATCTTCAGACGGGTTCGGAAGTCGTCGTAGCGCCGAGCGCCGCCGAACGCCTCTCGGATGATCAGCAGGGACCAGTGATCGCCGATCAGCCCGAGCGCGCGAGCGGCCGGGCAGTCGGACTCGTCGTGCTGGTCAAGCACCTGGCCAGTGTATCTGTTGACTTCCATTTCGGAAGCATCTAGGATCCCTTCCGAAATGGAAGTCGGTCTCGGGGGAGTGGAGGCGCGTATGTCGAGGTCCGCTCAGCCGAAGGAGTCTGCGGCATCACCACTGCTGCTGCCGGTCGTGTGCCTCGGCCAGTTCCTGGTCGTGTTCAGCCTGTCCAGCGTGAATGTCGCGCTGCCCAGCCTGGCAGCCGATCTTCAGATGAGCCGCGAGACCCAGCCCTACACGGTCACGGCCTACGGGATAGCCCTGGGCAGCCTGCTCCTGCTGGGTGGCAGGGCTGGCGATCTACTCGGCCGACGGCGACTGTTCCGGCTAGGCACGGGGGTCTTCGCGGTCGGCACCGTGGTGTGCACGCTCGCCAACGTGACCGGCGTGCTGCTCGCTGGGCGGGCCCTGGAGGGGCTCGGTGCGGCCATGCTCGCCCCGGCCGCGCTGGGGACGATCAACGCGATCTACCCGCAAGGGCCGAGCAGAAACAAGGCGCTCGGGGTGTTCGGTGCGGTGTCCAGCGCGGCGGCCGGGGTGGGCGTCTTGGCGGGCGGGGTCCTCACCGACGGGCCGGGATGGCGGTGGGCGTTCGCGATCAAAATTCCCTTCTGTCTACTCCTGCTCGCCGTGGTCGGAAGGATCATGCCGGAAACCCGTGACACCCGTTCTCACCACGGCTTCGACATCGCCGGCGCGCTCACCGCGACGGGGTCGATGTTCTCGCTGGTCGTGGCCATCACACAGGCGGAGCAGCGCGGTTTCACCAGCCCGGCGATCCTTGCTCTGTTCGGATCAGCCGCCGTTCTTCTGATCGCCTTCATCGTGATCGAGAGCCGCGGCGACGACCCGCTCATGCCGTTGGCCCTCTTCCGCCGGCGTGGTCTCAGCGTCGCCAACGGCGCGACCCTGCTCGTGTGGGCCAGCTTCGGGTCGGCTTTCCTCCTGGTGGCCCTGTATGTGCAGCAGGTACTCGGCTACAGCCCGATGAAGGCCGGGCTGACATTCGTGCCGATGGCAACCGCGGCCGCGCTCGCGGCCAACGTCGCCCAGGCGACAGCGAGTCGTTCCGCGCGCGGTCCCAAGCCCGCGCTGCTCGTCGGCCTTGTCCTCCTCACTGTCGGCGTGGCCCTCCTGTCCCGGGGCGACGCCGACACCAGGTACACGGCGGTGCTGCTGCCGSCGCTCGTGCTGTGCGGCGCCGGTCTCGCGACCTCCCTCACCGCGCTCAACGTGGCCGCCTTCAGCGGCTCCAACAGCGACGACTCCGGGGTTGAGGCAGGACTCCTGAGCACCTCCCAGGAGATCGGCGCGGCCCTCGGCGTCTCGATTCTCTCGACGGTGTCGGCCCGCGTCATCTCCGATCATCTCGCAGCTCATCCCGGAGATCCGACCGCGATGCTCAGCGGCACGGTCGATGCCTTTCAGGTGTCCTTCGTCGTCGYGGCGGGCATGGCTGCCGGCGCCTTCCTGCTTTCCCTGATCGCCCTCTCGACGCGGGTTGATATCCCCCCGGCCAGCGTGTCGGAAAACCCCCTCGCGGAACCAGCCTCGATAATGCCCTCAAGGTGACACGGTCTCCTTAGACGGGACTTCCGAAGATCGTCGCGCGGGTTCCGCCCGCCTTCTCATCGGATCGAACTCGGCCGCGGCCATGCGGCTGCTCCTGCCAGGCCTCCGCTCCCCTCGTCCCGCTCGCGGCCTCCTCCGCTGGGCCGTGCCGTTTCCTCCTCCCGCAGCACATCCGGCGTCAGTGGCGCTGGCCAGTGATTTCTTTCTGGCCAGCCCGTCAGTACCCGCGCTCCTCAATGAATCGCTCCTTGAGGAGCAGGTCCGCGACCCCGTTTCCCACCCCGTGGGACGGGGTTGTTGTCGTGTTCGGTGGGGTCAGGGGTGATCCCGGCCCGCCGGTAGTGCCCGCTGATATCTCCCTCCAGTCTGTCGCATAGGAGACAGCGGAGTCCTTGTTGCTAAATTGCTACGTATCGCCCAGAGTGGTGATGTCCAGTTGTTCAGGAAGAAAGGATTGGCTGATGGTAGTGCTTGACCAACGGCTGCTCGAGAGTTGTCGACGCTACGTCGACGACATGCCGCCGCGCTTCAACTACATGACTTCCCCCGAGCTGGCCAAATCCCTGGAGTCCCATCCGGACGCATACTTCGTCCTTGACAACCGCACCCCCGAGGCGTATGCGGCGGGCCATATACCGGGTGCCGTGAACATGTGGTTCAAGGACGTGCTGTCCGACAGCAACCTCGCTCTTCTCCCTCGGGACAAGACAATCGTCATCGTATGCTGGGTGGGCCATACGGCCAGTCAGCTCGTCGCCCTGCTCGGTCTGCTGGGTTTCACCGTCGCAGGTCTTCAGTACGGCATGGGTGAAAGCCCGGTGCCCGATTCCCCCCGGGCCGGCTGGCGCGATCTGGGCCTGCCGCTGGAAAAGAAAATTGGCTAGCGAATCGCTCACCTGAGCTGACGCAACGCCTATCTGCCCTCACCGCAGGTCAAGACTTCCAAGAACCCGCTTTGAATCTTGTCTTGACCGCGAACGGCGCTACACCATGGGATCGAATCCCGGTACTCGGCGTGCCGACCGGTCACAGCCCTCTTTGTCAGGCTGGAATACCGGACCGGAGTACTTCTAAAACAGACTCTAAGAGGGAGTCTTAATCAGCCATGCCCAACGAAACCGCAACAGAGATCATCGATCTGCTGTTTCAGTTCCGGCGGCTCTCCGATCCGACGGAGGTCTGCTCGGCCCAGCCCTGCGAGCTCTGCTTCGACATCCATCGCCCAAAGATCGAGTACTGGATCAACCAGAACGAGCCGATCCACTTCGTGATCCTCGCTTTCCCGGCCAAGTCACCCAACAGGCAGAAGGTCCTCGGCTCGCTGCCGGATCTCGCCGAGCGCATCGCGCTCGACTTTCTGCGCTCGATGTGTGAGCACATCGGCCATTTCTATGAGCCCGGAGCCAGGATCACGGTCTGCTCGGACGGGCACGTGTTCGKGGATCTGATCAGTGTCTCCGACGAGGCCATCTCGTCCTACCGCAGCGACCTGGAGGCGCTGCTGGTCGACATCAGAGCACACAATATCGATCTCTACTCACTGGACGACGCGTTCGGCGCCGGTGACTTCACCGAGCTGCGTAGGAAACTGGAGGAAAACTATGCCGCAACGGTGGCGGAACTGCGCCAACAGATCGCCACGAGCCCAGCCACGAAGACGCAGTTCAACGGCATCCACCGTTTCGTGTTCGAGGATCTGCTGGTGCTGCGCCCGGAGACCAGCCGCACTCAACTCCGGCTCGCCAGCAAGGATCTCGCCTACCAGATCGTCCGCCGCAGCAACGCCTGGAGCCGACTCGTCGCCGAGCAGTTCCCGTCCGCCGTCCGCCTGTCGATCCACCCCCAGCCCTGCCATTCCGAGAAAATCGGCATCCATATGATCAGAACCAGGGACAACTGGCTCACTCCCTGGCATGGCGTCGCCATGGACGACGGCAACAGTGTCACGCTGATAAAGCGCAGCACCGCCGAAAAGCTGAACGCGTCGGTGGTCTGGCGCAATGGACGACCGAGTCACTTCGTCGCTCCGCATCTCATGCGGACGGATTCGAGGGTGAAGGAGACCGTCTCGTGAGTGCCGGGGCACTGGTCGACGCCAGCTCGGCGCCGCGGCGTTCGCTGCATCCGTTCGGACTGTTGATCGAATCATCCAGTGACACGGATCTGACCGCCGTGCCACCCGAGGAGTTGACCCGGTTCGTCGCGGATTCGAAGCTGCTGGTGCTACGAGGTTTCCAATCTCCTTCGACCACCGATCTCGTCGCCTACTGCCGGCGAATGGGCGAGATCCTGACCTGGGACTTCGGGGAGGTGCTGGACCTGACGGTGCACGAGGACCCACAGAACTACCTGTTCACCACGGGTCCGGTGYCCTTCCACTGGGACGGCGCGTTCGCCCGGCTCACGCCACGCTTCATCGTGTTCCGCTGCCTACGCGCTCCCGACCCGGATAGCGGYGGGGAGACGACTTTCTGCGACACCGCCCGCATTATTTCCGCCGCGCCTGCGCACCTGCGTGACACCTGGGCCGGCGTCCGGATCGACTACCAGACCGAAAAGATCAAGCACTACGGCGGGCACATCGTGCAGGACCTCGTGGTGCCCCATGCCGTGACGGGTGTGCCGACTCTTCGTTTTGCCGAGGCGCTCGACCCAGCCGAATATCTCAATCCGCTGTTCCTCGACATCCACGGCGTCTCACGGAATGATCGCGAGGACTTTCTCGACGATCTGTCGGCCCGGCTCTACGACCCGTCCGTCAGCTACGCGCACGCATGGCGTTCCGGCGATGTCGTGATCGCGGACAACCATGCGCTGCTACACGGTCGACGGTCTTACTCACTGGCCTCCTCGCGGCGACTCCAACGCATTCATGTGATCTGAGCAAAGATTCGAGGAAATGGAGAAGACATGCGGGATCATTACGACGTTATTATCGCCGGCGGCGGGCCGGCGGGCTCTACACTGGCCGCGCTGCTCGCCCGCACGTCGGACCTGAAAGTAGCGATCTTCGAGAAGGATGAGTTCCCGCGCGAGCACATCGGCGAGTCGTTCGCGCACCCGTTGATCCCGGTGCTGGCAGAGAGCGGAGCGCTCGCGAAGGTGCTGGCCAGCAACTGCTGGGTAAAGAAATTTGGCGGTATCTACAGCTGGGCGCGGCAGGGTCCGAGCCGGGCGTTCTTCGACCACGCGAACTGGGCGGTGGACGGGGTACACCGATGGGCACTGCACGTCAACCGTTCAGAGTTCGACCAGATCCTGCTGGAACACGCCCGGGACCTCGGAGTCGACGTCACCACCGGGATGGCCGTCACCGACTTCGCCGCGGCCGCCAACGGCTGTCAGGTGACGCTCRCCGACGGCACCGCCGTGTCCGGCGCGTACTTCGTCGATGCCTCCGGTCGCCAGCAGAGCCTGGTCACCAAAAAGCCTCGCGAATGGTTGTCCGGCTACCGGAACATCGCGATCTGGCAGCACTACCTGGGCGGCCTGCCGGCCCAGGGGCTCGACGGCGACTGGAACATCTTCCGGGAGAAGAACCTCTCGCCGATCGGTTGCTTCGCGTTTCCCGACGGCTGGTGCTGGTACATCCCCGTCCCCAGGATCGTGAACGGGGAGCGKGTGCTCACGCACTCGATCGGCATCGTGACGAGCCCGGAGGTGCTGAAGGAACCCGGGAAGGACTTCACGGACTCCGAGGTCTTTCTGCGCACCGTCCGCGGCGTGCCGCGGCTGGCCGACCTGGTGGCCGAGGTGACGCCGATCTCCGACCAGATGATGACGGTCACCAACTACTCCCGGGTCAATGAGCGCTTCGCCGACCTCGACCGGCACTGGATCCTGATCGGCGATGCCTCCTACTTCGTGGACCCCCTCTTCTCGTCCGGGGTCGCGTTCGCGGCCAACCAGGCGGCCTCGGCGGCGCTGCTGCTGCGCACCACGCTGCGCGCCGAACTCTCCCCGGGTCTGGTGAGAGATCTGTGGCAGGACTACGACCACGAGTGGCACGGAATGGCCGAGGTGTTCGCGCTCTCGATTGATCAGTGGTATCACATGATCGGCGCGGACAACCCGGGCAGCGCATACTGGCRCCGGCGCAATTCGAGTCCGCATCTGGACATGCCCGATCGGTCCTTCGACGCGCTGCTCAACACGGCGTTCACCCCCGACCTGCTCCTGATCATGACGCGCGGCACCGGCCGAATGTCCGACCTGGCGATCGACGGTCCGTACCAGCAGGMTCGCGCGCACGTGATGCTGACGGAGCCGGAACCGGACGCCGTGCTGGTCGCCGCTCCCGGAGTCCGGATGCGGGCCGGCGTGGCGCTGGATGTCCCCGGCTTCAAAGCGGTGCTCCCACCGGCCGACCTCGAACTGGACACGCCCGCCGCGGTACGGGCCGCCGTCGCCGAGTACTGGACCGATCCGGTGGCGGCCGAGGCGAACGGCGGCCTCGGCGTGCCTTCTCCGACCGCCTCCCCAGTACCGTGCCACCGTTTCGAGTTCGATTCCGACGCACTCGTCGATTCCGGCTCAGGCGCGACGGGGTTTTCGGTGCGCGGGGTGGACAGTCACGACGGYGCACCGCAGCTGTGGGAGATACTCAGCCGCGGTCCGGTCGTCTACGGCGAGCTCGGCTCGCGGCTCGCCCCCGGTCAGCGGGTGCTGCTGCAGCGGCTGATAAAGGCCGGAATGGTCACCGTCAAGACCGCGGCGAGGCAGACCACGCCGGGGACTGAAGCCGCCGAGGTCACCCTCGCGGACTGACCGAAGCGGCGGCCGGCCAGCCGGGCGCGGGCCGGGCCGGTCGCTCACGCCGGCCCGGCCCGGGTCTCAGCCGGCGTGCGCGGGGACGACCTCGACGTTGGTAGTCGACTCCCGCCCGGCCCGGATGAGCACGACGATCACCACCGCCGCGAGCGCGATGAGGATGGCGCCCCACAGGAACGCCGTGGTGTAGCCCTCGATCTGCGCCTGGTCGAGAAGCGCCTTCCCACCCCGCCCGTGATCGGCCAGGTAGTTGGTGACGGCCGTCGCGTAGACGGTGTTGAGCAACGCGGTTCCCAGCGCCCCGCCGATCTGCTGGGTCGTGTTGACCAGCGCGCTGGCCACCCCCGCGTCGTGCGGGGCGACCCCGATCAGCGCGAGGTTCGACAGGGGCACGAACGAGAAGCCCATGCCGATGCTGATCAGCAGCTCGGAGGGCAGGATGTGCACGACGTAGCTCGAATCCGTCCCAACCCCGAGGAGCAGCGCCATCCCGACCGCCGCKAGCGTCGTGCCGGTGCCGGCCAGCACCCGGGGTCCGACGCGCGGCAGGAACTKGCTGGCAAGCCCCGCGGAGACGATGATCCCGCCGCTGAACGGCAGGAACGCGAAGCCGGTCTTCAGGGCGCTGTAGCCGAGCGTCTGCTGGAAGTAGTACGTCAGGAACAGGAACATCGCGAACAGGCCGGCCCCGGTCAGCAGCGAGGCCAGGAACGAGCCGCCGCGGTTGCGCTCCCACGGCACCCGCAGCGGCAGCAGCGGCGCGCTGGTGCGGGACTCGACGACGACGAAGGCCACGAGCAGCACAGCCGCACCAACCAGCAGCCCGATGGTGCGGGCGTCGCCCCAGCCATCCTCGGCGGCCACGGTGAAGCCGTAGACCAGGGCCACCAGGCCCGCGGTCACCGTCACCGCGCCGGGCAGGTCGTAGCGGGCCTCGCCCTCCGCCCGGCTCTCGCGCACCACCGGCAGCGCGAGTACCGCGGTGATGATCGCGATCGGCACGTTCACCAGCAGGCACCACCGCCAGGAGGCGTACTCGGTGAGCAGGCCGCCGACGATGAGACCGATCGCGGCGCCACCGCCGGAGATCGCTCCGTACACGCCGAACGCCTTGGCCCGCTCGTGGCTTTCGGTGAAGGCGACGGTGATCAGCGACAGCGCGGCCGGCGCGAGCAGGGCCGCGAACGCGCCCTGCAGCGCCCGCGCTGCGAACAGCAGCCCGGCGTTCGGGGCCAGGCCGCCCAGCGCCGAGGCCAGCGCGAAACCGAGGAGTCCCCAGCTGAAGGCCCGCTTGCGCCCCAGGTAGTCGGCGACGCGCCCGCCGAGCAGCAGCAGACCGCCGAAGGCCACGGTGTACGCGGTGATGATCCACTGCCGGTTCGCGGTGGAGATGTCGAGATCGGCCTGCGCGTGCGGGATCGCGATGTTCATGATCGCGGCGTCGAGGACGACCATGAGCTGCGCGACAGCGATGATCCAGAGCGCGAGCCAGCGCCGTGGATCGGGCGAGCCGTCAGCCGCGTCCACCGGAYGGTCCTCCGCCTGGTGGTCGAGGGTTGTGGTCACAGGGAAGCTCCTAGCCGGTCGGACCTGAAACGGGGACGAACGAACGCCACGAGTTCGGGCGAGGCGACCCGGTGCGGTGGGGATGGTGCCGATGGGGATGGTGCCGATGGACGGCGCCCCCGGGACCGGGCGGTCCGTGGCGGCGTCGGTGACGCGGCAGTGGCAGGGACAGGGACAGTGGCAGTGGCAGGGACATCGAACAGGAGTTCGAGCAGGGAATAGCTCAGGCGTTCGAGTTGACCCCGGACGGGGGTGTTTCGGGCCGGAGTGTCGTTCCGGGCCGGCCAGCCAGCAACGGCATGAGCACGTCGTCCACCATATGATCGACGAACGCATCGTCGAGCGGCTCGCCGGTGACGAGCAGGCGACAGAAAATCATCGCCATGACGATCTCCATAATMACGTCGAAATCGGCCGACACAGAGATCTCCCCCCGTTGCGAGGCCCGAGCGAACATGCAACGGCCGATCTTCGCTTTGTTCTGCAGGATGTTGGCCTGCACGACCGCGGCCAGCCGCGGGGACTCGCTCGCGGCCCGGAGCACGCCGATGAGCAGCGCACCGTCGGGACCGGTAATCGTGTCGATCATGAGGTGCACCTCGGCGGCCAGGTCGTCCCGCAGGCACCCGGTGTCAGCCGGAACGCGGTCGCCGGGACCATGCCGGCGCAGGGCCTCCACGACCATCTCGTCCTTGCACGACCATCGGCGGTAGATCGTCGCCTTGCTGGCTCGGGCCCGGGCCGCGACGGCGACCATGCTCATCCGCTCATACCCGACCTCGACGAGCAGTTCCAGCGCGGCGTCCAGGATCGCCCGTTCCCGGGCGTCGTCCCGGGGCCGGCCACGCCCGGCGCCACTCGGCGGGGAAATCGGTTTTCGCCCTTCCGTCTCGGACGCTTCTCCGGAGTCGACGCKCATGGCCGCGACGCCGAGGAGAAGGCGTAATGAACATTACCTGGACCAGAGAAACAGTACCGTACTGTACTGAAAATACCAGCTCCCCACACCGTGTGGTGCTGGTCACATCCACTACCCGTCACCAACACCCGTACCCGCACCCGCACCGCGTCGGCCCCGGCCCCGGCCCCGGCCCCGGCCCCGGCCGCAGGCTCCGGCCGCAGGCTCCGGCTCCGGCCGTGATCCGGGTGTCCCGAACGGACAACGCCCGGGGCCGTCCGTCTGGWATGTCAGTGAACGCCAAGATCAAGGGATTCATCATGCGATCGGACGTTCGGAACGGTCAGAGCGGCAGGGCATGATGACTGGCGGAGGCGAGAGTTCCGTCCCCGCTGACCCCTGCCCGGCCGATCCCCGTCCCGCCGATCCCCGTCCYGCGGACGGCCCTCCGGAAGGGAGATTGTCATCATCCGCTCCGCCCAGCACCGATTCCTCGCCGCTGCCGCCACCGGCGGCATGCTCGCACTCGGCCTGGGCCTGGCGGCGTGCTCCCGGCACGGCTCCACCCCTCGCCCCTCGTCGCCGACAGCGTCGGGCCCGGGTGGCCCGAACAGCACACTCGCGCAGGCCGGCACGCCCGAGGAGTCCGACGGCCTGTGGGTCCTGCGCGACGTGCCCTACGCGCCGGTCTCGCCGGCACAGCGGCTGGATCTCTACCGCCCCTCCCCGCCGGCCCCGACGGCGGGTGCCGAGGGGGCCCGGGTGGTCCCCGGGACGGTCCTGCCGGTGGTGCTCACGATCCACGGTGGCGCGTTCATGCTCGGCGACAAGCGGGACGACCTGCCGGTGGTCCGGGCACTCGTCCACGCCGGATACGCCGTCGCCAGCCTGAACTACCGGCTGTCCGGGGAGGCGAAGTTCCCGGCCGCGGTCCAGGACGTGAAGGCGTCCGTCCRCTGGCTGCGGGCCCACGCGGGCACCTATGGCCTGGACCCCTCCCGCATCGCCGCGACCGGCGCGTCGGCCGGGGCCTACCTCGCGGTGATGCTGGGCACGACGAGCGGCGTGGCGATGTTCGACGACCCGGATCTCGGCAACCCCGGGGTGTCCAGCGACGTCCAGGCCGTCGTCGACTTCTACGGCCCGGTGAACTTCGCCTCGATGGACGCCCAGCTGCGCACGAACGAGCGGTGCACCGTGGCCGACGCCCAGCACGACCGGCCCCACTCGCCGGAGTCGCGCTTCCTCGGCCGCACCGTGACAGCCGTGCCCCAGCTGGTACGGGTGGCGAGCCCCCTGAACTACCTGAGCCGCGGGCCGCTGCCGCCGTTCCTGATCGAGCACGGGGACGCGGACTGCACGGTCCCCCACCAGCAGTCGCTGGAACTCGCCCACGCGCTGCGCACCGCCGGAGCGCCGGCAGTGGACGTGACGATCGTGCCGGGCGCCGGCCACGGCGGTGYCTTCCCGACCCGGGAACGGATGGGCGTCGTTCTGGCGTTTCTGCACCGCACCATCGGCCGCTGACGGCCGGCACACCACCCGGCGCTCCATCGAGCAACCACCTCTGCGACCTCAGGCCGCGGGCCATCCGGCAGGGTCATGACCCGGCCGCAGGCCCCACCGGCTCACCCCGCGCGTCACGTCGCGGGGGTCACCTTCAGGCGGAACCATGGCGGTGGCGGGGGACACCACGGCGAGAGGGTGATGGCGATGTCGGACACCACGGCACAGCCGGACAGCGCGGCACAGCCGAACAGCGCGGCACAGCCGAACAGCGCGGGGTACGCGCGCCCCGCCGGGCCGGCGGACGCCCGCAACCCCGCCGGGCAGGCCGTCGAGGTGGCGGACGCGGAGTCCGCCGCCGGTGGGATCGTCGTCGGGGTCGACGGTTCACCCGCGTCCGTCGCCGCGATCCGGTGGGCCTGTGACGAGGCCGCCCGGCGCCTGGTCCCGGTGATCGCGGTACTGGTATGGGACGTCATGGGCGAACCGCGGCCGGTCTTCGAGACCGCGGCGAACGCCGACCGCGAGGGTCTGGCGCACGCCGCCACGCGGGTTCTGGACACCGCGCTGACCRCCGCCCGGGTCAGCGATCCGACAGTGCGGATCATCCGGCGGGTCGAGGAGGGCAGTCCCGTCCCGGAGCTGCTGCGGGCCGCGGTCGGCGCGCGGATGATCGTCGTCGGCGAGCGCGGTCACGGGGCCCTGCACCGGCTGGTGAGCGGCTCGGTGAGCCAGGGTGTGGTGCACTATGCCTCCCTGCCGGTCGTCGTGGTACGGCCGGTCGCCCCGGCCGCCGGCGTCGACGACCGGCCGGTGGTCGTCGGCGTGGACGGCTCGGCCCTMTCGCTCACGGCACTACGGTGGGCCGTCGAGGCGGCGATGCTCCGCAAGAGCGCCCTGCACGTCGTGCATGCCTGGCACCTGGACATCCCGATCTACCCGGGGAGCTACGCCGATATCGGATCGGTGCTGGCGGAGCAGGCCCAGCAGACCCTCGACCAGGCCGTCTCCACGATCGTCACCGAGCACGCCGGCGGGCTACCCATCCCCGTTATGAAGGAGACCGTCGCCGATGGCCCCGCCCATGCGCTGCTGCGGGCCTCGGCTGACGCGCAGCTGCTCGTGGTCGGCAGCCGCGGGCACGGCGGCTTCGCCGAACTGCTTCTCGGTTCGGTGARCCACCAGTGCGTCCTGCACGCGCACTGCCCGGTGGCCRTGGTCAGGTAGCGGCGCGGCCCGTGGTCGGGGAACCGGCACGGTTCGTCCGGCGAGATCGATCAGCCGACGCCAGCCGGCGTTGGGATGCGGGGGCGCAGCGTGCTCAGCAGGCCGAGGACCCGGTCGGCCAGGTCCTGCTCTCCCCCGCCGGCCGATCCAGCTGATCCGGCGGTGTCCCACGAGCCGAGCAGGAAGGACGGAGTCAGGCGGACGTAGAGCTGGATCGCGGTAACCCCGGGCTGCACATATGCGGCGATCTGGTCGCGGCACTGCTCGGGCGTGCCGTGGATGAACAGGGCGTCAATGACCTCATCGGGTAGTGCCCGGGCGGCACCACGCTGGTCCCCGGCGGTCCAGCGCTCGTGGGACTCGGCGAGCCGTTCGCCGTTGCCGAGCCATTCGTGGAAGGCATGGTAGGGGGTCTGGTTGAGGATCCAGGTGAGGAACGGCCGGCTGTCGCGGCGGGCGACGTCCGGATCGGCGTTCGGGCTCACGAAGACCTTCACCACCAGCTCCTTGCCCGCTGGCTGCGGTCCGACGACGGCGCGGACCTTGATCAGATCTTCGGGGGACAACAGATTGGTGACGGCACCATCCCCCTCGGTGAAGCCGAGCTTGAGCATGCCGGGCCGCAGCGCTCCCAGGATGACCTTCGGCGTCTCGATCGGAGGATTCGGTATGGCGAAGCCGCGGATCGCGAACGTGTCGAAGGCGCCGGAGACCACCTCGCCGCGCAGCGCCCGGGTGAGGAAACGAAGCGTGTCCCGGGTCCGGCGGAAGGGCTCGTCGAACGGGATGCCGTTGAGGTCGGTCACGTGGGCGGGCACCGACGAACCGATGCCAAGGACAAGCCCGCCGAACGTCAGATCGGCCAGGGTCGCCGCGGTCTGGGCGAGCACCGCCGGGCCGCGGGTGTGGACGGGCACGATCGCGCTCGCCAGGCGCACCCGGGGATCCCAGGCGGCGGCGACCGCGAGCGGGGTGAACGCGTCGATGCCGCCGCCTTCGGCCGTCCACACGTCGCTGTAGCCAGCGTCAGCGAGTCCCGTGACGATGCGTCGATGGTCCCGCAGCGGGATGCCGGGCAGAGGAAGGGTGACACCGAAGCGCGGAGTGGTCACGGGAGTACCTCACGGGTGGTCGACGGTGTTCGGTCAGATGGTCGTCGCGGAGACGGAGGACGAAGGACGAAGGACGAAGGACGGAGACGGAGGACGAAGGACGGAGACGGAAGGGCGGGAGTTCCCGCGCCCGTAAGCTCAGGCCGGGGGGCGCCGGCCCCAGGCCGCGATGATGCTGGGCCCGAGGTCGAGGAAGTCGGGATCGGCGAGCAGGGCCAGGGCCGAGTCGAGATCGGCGCGGGTGAGCAGGCCGCTGGCGACAAGGTAGTCGGCGGACTGGCTGAACGTCGCACGCCACAGGCGCCCGATCTCGTTGGAGCCGCCAACCGGGTAGTACGTGGCGTGCAGACCGGCGTCGACCAGGCCCGCTCGGGTCAGCGGCGCCGGCAGCGTTCGCCCCCACCACAGGTCCGACCCGATCGACGACGCCATTGCCTGGCCGATCGCCTCGAAGGCGTGCCGGAATTMGTCGTGCGGTGACGAGTCAACCGGGGACAGCACGAGATCCTCAGTGACCAGCCARCCGCCCGGGGCCAGCCAGGAGACTAGCCGCCGCAGCACCTCCTCACGTTCGGGGATGTGCATGAGGACGGTGCGGGCATGGATGAGGTCGAAGGAGCCCGGCTCGAAGTCGTGGGTGCGCACGTCCGCTTGGACGATCCGCAGGTTCGACCGGCCGGTGTCGTCGAGGAAACTCGTGCTCACGTCGACCGCGGTCACCTCCCCGCCGGGGAACCGGTCGGCCAGCCAGTAGGCGACCGAACCCGCACCGGCACCGATTTCCAGGAACCGCCCTCCGTCTGCGATTCCCCGCGCCTCGAGAACGGCGTGCGTGGCCGGGTCCACCTGTGATTCCAGCAGTTGCAGCCGACCGAGTTCCGTGGAGATGTCGTGGCTGAGGATGCCCTGGACGTATCCGACCGACGTGTCGGGCTCGGAACGCTGTGCAGCGATCACGTCTCGCGCCGGCGCCAAAGCCGCATCGAATTCCGTTGTACTGGTCATCGTCTCCCCTGGGCATGGTTCTGGGCCGGCTCCGGKCGGTCGCAGCCAAGTCCCAGACCGGTTGCGGACCAGCTCCGGTCCGGCACGGCGGTACCGATGTCTGTGCGGTTTCCACCGTCGTACCTGGTTTCCACCGTCGTACCTGGTTTCCACCGTCGTACCTGGTTTCCACCGTCGTACCTGGTTTCCACCGTCGCGGCTTCCACTGCCGCGAACAGTTTCCGCGTCCCGGCCCGCGACCCATTCCAGTCGGCTCGCGGCGGCGGGTCCAGAGGCATCACGGTGCTGTTACCAGTACTAACAGGATGTYGACTATGGACGCAGAAAGCTACCTTGACCCCACACGAACACGATGCCTAATTTCAAAACTCATGGCACGGAACTCGGCGCTTGGCGCGAGCCCGTGATGCACGATGGCGGACCGTCAGTACGTCGGATCGGTTGACATACCTCGGCTGGGGAGAAGCAGATGACGCAGACCGTCACGGCACAGGCGGCCCGACTCGGCGGATACGACGACGCCAGCCGGCTTCGGCAGGCTCAGGACACCGACTGGGTGCTCGGGTTCGCCGATCYGACCGCCCGGTCCGTCGCCGATCTCGGCTGCGGCATCGGTTCCCTGCTCGCCGCGGCGCTCGACCGCCTGCCCGACGCCGTCGACGCCCTGGGCCTGGATCGTGAGGAGTCCCGGCTCGCCGAGGCTCGACGCAAGCTCGCCCCCTACGCGACCCGGGTACGGTTCCGCTTCGTCCAGGCCGATCTGCGCCGGCCCCCGCAGCTGGCCGACGATGCGGGTTCCACGGCGTTCGACCTGGTCACCCTCACCGCGGTCCTGCACTGGATCCACCCTGACGAGGAGCAGCTGGTGCGGTGGATCTCCATGCGACTGCGACCCGGCGGCGCCTTCCTGCTCACCACCCACCATCCCGAGCACGACGAGTACGGGTTCGGTGGCAGCGACGACCTCGCCCGGCAGGCCCTGGTCCGCCTGGGCCATGCGGCCGAGGACGTACCCAGGCTGCTGGCGGCGGCCGGGATCATTCCGATCGCCGTACGCACCCTGTCCGTGGACGACACCGCGACCCTGCTCGACGCGTACTTCGACATCGACGGCGTCGACGAACGCCCGGCACTCGTGCGGGCCGCGAGCGGCGAAGAGTACCAGCGGTTCCACGCGGCGACCTTTGGCACCTACTACAGCCGGCTCGTCGGTGCGGATCGCCAGGAGGACTATTTTCGGGCGATCGGGGAGGTCGCGCAGCACCGCCTCGACACCGACGGGCACATTACCCAGATGCCGGTACGGCTGTGGCGCTGTCGGCCACGGGCGTCCCGGCCTGCGGAGACGGCCCGGCCTGCGGAGACGGCCCGGCAGCCGATAGGGGGGTAGGCGGTGCGGGGAGCCGGGGCACCGCGGCGAGCAGCCGTACGGTGTAGGGGTGCCGGGGGGCGGTGAAGACCGTCTCCACCTCCCCGGACTCGACGATCCGCCCGTCGTACATCACCAGGACCCGGTYGCTGAGGTGCCGCACGACGCCGAGGTCGTGAGAGACGAAGACCATGGCCAGACGGTGGGTCCGGCGCAGGTCGACAAGCAGGTCCAAGACCTGGGCCTGGATGGACACGTCGAGCGCGGATACCGGTTCGTCGCAGATCAGCACCTGCGGTTCCACGGACAGCGCCCGGGCGATGGCCACCCGCTGCCGCTGGCCGCCGGACARCTCGACCGGTCTGCGCCGTAGTTCCCGCGCGGAGAGCCCCACCTGTTCCAGCCGTCGGACGGCGGCGTCGCGGCGCTCGGTCCGCGCGACCCCACCCACCCGCAGCGCCTGCGTCAGGATCCGGCCCACCGTCAGTCGTGGGTCGAAGGAACCCAGCGGGTCCTGGAAGATCGCCTGGATCTGCCGACGGCGTGGTCGGCGCTCACGCTCCGACACCGAGCTGCCCCGGCCGCCCCCAGGATCCGACGGACCGACCCAGGGAACGCCGCCGAGCAGCACCTCACCCGCGTCGGGTTCGGTCAGACCCAGCATGATCCGGGCGAGCGTCGTCTTCCCCGAACCGGACTCGCCGACGAGCCCGAGGGTCTCCCCGCGGCGCAGCGCGAAGGAGACGTCCCGGACCACCTCGCGTCGCTCTCCGTCCGTCGTCCGGAACGCCTTGCGCAGTCCCGTCGCCCGCAGAAGGATCTCGGCGCCGGTCGAGCCGCCCGCGTCGAGCCCGGCAGACGCGAGCCCGGCTTCGTCGACGGGTCCGGCCAGCCGGCTGCCCCTGGTCCGTGCGGAGGGCACGGCGGCAAGCAGCTCGCGGGTATAGGCGTGCGTGGGATCGCCCAGCACCCGCTCGGTCGGGCCACTTTCCAGGATCACTCCGTCGCGCAGCACGGCGACCCGATCGGCGAGCCGGGCAACGACCGCCAGGTCATGGCTGATGAGCAGCAGTCCCATCCCGCTCGCACGCAGACCGGCGAGCAGATCGAGGATCCGGGCCTGGACCGAGACGTCGAGAGCGGTGGTCGGCTCGTCGGCGATGAGCAGGTCCGGGGTGCCGGCCAGCGCCGCGGCGATCAGCACCCGCTGGCGCAACCCGCCGGAGAGCTGGTGCGGGTACTGCCGGGCACGGACCTGTGGATCAGGAATGCCGGCCCGCGCCAGCAGCGTCACGACGCGGGGGCCACGTTCGGCTCGCGCGACCGGGCCATGCGCCCGCAGCGCCTCGTCGACCTCCTGCTCGACCCGCCGCAGCGGATCGAGGGAGCCGAGGGCGTCCTGGAGCACCAGGCCGATCCGGCGGCCACGCAGGGCGCGCCATTCCCGGTCCCGCAGCCCGATGAGGTCGGTCCCGCCCAGGCGCAGCCGCCGGGCCTGGACCGTCGCGCCCGCTCCGGCGAGTCCGACGAGGGCGCGGGCGGTCACGCTCTTACCCGATCCGGACTCGCCCACGAGGGCCACACACTCCCCCGCGCCGACATCGAAGGAGATTCCCCGCACCGCCTCGACGGCCCGAGCGCCCCGGCCGAAGGAGACCCGCAGCCCGTCGACGGTCAGCAGGGTCGCGGACGGCTCCTTCGCCCCCCGCCCGCTCGGAGGTATCGAACCAGGGGGCTCCGACCCCAGCGGTGCCAGGTTCGGCGATGCCACGTTTGGCAGTGCCAGGTTCGGCGGTGCCAGGTTCGGCGGTGCCGGCGGTGAGACCTGCGGCTGGTCGTTCACGGAGTCCGTCCCTCCACCCGCAGGCGGGCATGGCGGCCGAGCACGGTCACGGCGACGACCGTGGCGGCGATCGCCGCCCCGGGGAACACCACGACCCACCAGGCGGTGTCGATGACGCCCCGGCCGTCGGCGAGCATCGCCCCCCACTCGGGGGCCGGYGGCTTCGTACCGAGGCCTAGGAAACTCAACRCCGAACCGGAGATGATCGCCGTCCCGATGCCGACGGTGGCCAGCACGAGCAGCGGTCCGAGCGTGTTCGGCACGATGTGGCGCAGCATGATCACCGACCGGGGCAGGCCGAGCGCCACCCCGGCGTCGACGAACCCGGCATGGCGGACGACGAGGGCACGCGACCGCACAACCCGCGCGTAGCTGGGGACCGCCGCGATGCCGATGGCCACCGCCGCGTTCACCGATCCTGGACCGACGATGGTGATGACCAGCAGCGCGAGCAGCAGTTCGGGGAAGGCAAGCAGCAGGTCCACGAGCCGCATGAGCAGCCCGTCGGCGAACCGGCCGCCGAGGGCCGCCGCGAGGCCGACCGTCGCCCCGATCCCCGCGCCGAGCGCGGTCGCTCCGGCACCGAGCAGTAGCGAATGCCGGGCGCCGGTGACCACCCGCGCGAAGACGTCCCGGCCCAGCTGGTCGGTGCCGAACCAGTGTGCCCAGCTCGGTCCGCGCAGCGCCTCGCCGAGGTTCGTCCCGTCCGCGGGATGGCGGCTGAGCAGCCCCGGCCAGGCGGTCGCGACAAGAAGCAGGACTATCAGCAGGCCGGCCGCGATCAAACCGGGACGCGGCCGGCCACCGCCGGTGCCGGCCAGGGCACCGGCGGCGGGCGGCTCGGTCCCGGGGCGGGTTTCCCCGACCGCGGTCACCGGGACACCGCCAGATCAACCGCCGTGGCCCTCCCGGCACCGGATCCGTCGTCGCGCAGTCGCGGGTCGATGAGCAGGTAGAGCAGGTCGACTACGCTGTTCACGACGACGAAGACCGCCGCGGACAGCAGCACCACCGCGGTGACCACCGGGATGTCCTTGGYCGAGATCGCCACGAGGGTCACCCGACCGATCCCCGGCCGGGCGAACACCGCCTCGGTGACGACGGCGCCGCCGAGCAGGCTGCCCACCGCCCAGCCGAGCAGGGTGACGAGCGGGAGCGCGGCATGGCGCAGGGCATGGCGGGTCAGCACACCCACCGCGCCGATGCCGCGGGCGCGAACCGAGACGACGAACGGAGCCTCCAGCGCGGCGTCAAGGCYCTCCCGCAGCACCTGGGCAAGGACCCCGGCGATCGGCAGGGCCAGCGCGGACGCCGGGAGGACCAGTCCGGACGGGCCAGTGGCGCCGGCGCTGGGAAACCAGCCGAGATGCGCGGAGAAGAGGGTGATGAGCAGGATGCCGATCCAGAACGTCGGGCTCGACACGACGAGCAGCTCGGCGCTGGTCGCCAGCATCCGGCCGAGCCGGTGGGTGGTGCCGCCCCGGCCGGCGGTCGACACCGCGAGTCCGACCGCCAGCAGCGCGGCGAGTGCGGACGCCGTGAGCGCCAGCTGCACCGTCGGCCACACCTGACCGGACAACACCTCCACGACCGGCCGCTGCAGCTGGTAGGAGGTGCCGAGATGGCCGGTCACCAGGCGGCGCAGCCAGGTGCCGTACTGGACGACGAGCGGCGACTGGAATCCGTACGTCTCGTTGATCTGCTCCCGAAGCTGCGGCGAGATCCCGAACGTAGGCYCGATCAAAGTGTCGACAGGATCACCCGGTACGACGTGCAGCGTCACGAAGGCCAACGTCGCCGCGCCCCATAGGACCCCGGCGCCCACGACCAGCCGGCGCAGCAGGAACCTCGCCACAGCCCGCACTAGATCAGCCCACCCAGCTGTCGTAGAACAGCGGGAAGGCGTCCGCGTCGAAGGTGATGTCGTGGACCTTCGACGCCGTGCCGACGGTCCGGGTGAACACGTAGATCGGCAGGGTGTACGCGTGGTCGATCACATATTTCTGCACCTGCCCGTAGGCCTTCTTGCGGGCGGCGAGATCCGTCGTGCCGGCGCCGGTCGCGAGCCAGTCGTCGACCTCCGGCACCGCGATCCCGGAACTGTTCGCCCCGCCCTGGGTGAACGCCAGATTCGAGGCGAACAGTGTACGKAGCAGGTCGGGGTCGGACTTGCCCCAGCTGTAGGCGATCAGGTCGTAGCCGCCGGCGTTGCGCTGGGTGGTGTAGGCGCCCGAGTCCATCGAGTAGAGCTTGGTGGCGATGCCGACCTTCTTCAGGTCGGCCTGTACCGCCTGGCTGACGATGTCGCGCTGCTCGCGGTTGAAGGCGCCGACGTAGGGCCAGTCGAGGACGAGACGCGCGCCGTTCTTCGTGCGGTAGCCGTCGGCGTCGCGGCCGGTGTAGCCGGCCTCGTCGAGTAGCTTGTTCGCCGCGGTGACGTCATGGGGGAAGGCCTTCTCGAGGCTGCGATCGTAGGCGATGTTCTTTGGCGTCAGCGTGCTCCACGCGCGGGCGTACTGGCCGGCGTAGACCGTCTTCACGATCGTGTCGACGTCGACGGCGCGCTGGACGGCCTTACGGACCCGCTCGTCGGAGAACGGCGCACGCCTGGTGTTGAAGTAGATCGAGTAGTTGGCGTTCTGCGGAATCACCTTGAGTAGCCGCAGGGAGGTATCGCCCTCGATCGCGGCGACGTTCTGCGCCGGCACGCCGTCGGCGGCGTCGATCTCCCCACTGCGCAGCGCGCTCACCCTCGTCGCGTCCTCGGGCAGGAAGCGGATGGCCAGCTTGTCGAGGTAGGCGGCGCCGGTGTGCTTCGCGCCGCCGGGGGCCGAGGTGTAGCCGTCGTTGCGGGTGAACTCGGCGACCGATCCCTTCACATAACGGGTGAAGCGAAACGGCCCGGTACCCACCGAGTTCGGCCCGCCCGAGCAGAGGGTGTCCGGCGCGTCGGCGATCTTCTTCGACGACTCGATGCCGAGGTAGGTCGTGGCGGCCGCGGCGAGGAATGCCGCGTACGGCTTGGAGAAGGTGACCTTGGCCGTGTGCGGGTCGACGACCTCGGTGCCGACGTAGGGGCCGAGCAGCGCCACCGCGTACTGYGACTTCGTTGACTTCGCCGCGATGTGGTCGAAGTTCGCCTTCACCGCCGCCGCGTCGAACGGTGTGCCGTCGTGGAACGTCACGCCGTCCTTGAGCTTGAAGGTGAACGTCTTCGCGTCGGCTGAGACCGTCCACGACGTGGCCAGCCACGGGCCGACCCCGCCGCCCGGCTGCTGCGTCACGAGCGAGTCGAACACACCCCGCTGGATGACGGCGGTGACGTCGGCCGGGCTGACGTGCGGGTCGAGGCAGTCGCCCTCGGTGGCCACCGCGAAGGTGAGCGTGCCGCCCCGGTGCGGTGTTCCGCCCGCCCCGTTCGCGCTGGTGGAGCCGGCGGGTGCCGGATCGGACGCGCAGGCGCCGAGCATGGCGGCGGCGGCCGCGACGGCCGCGACGCGGACGGCGGGGTGGAATCGGGGACGTGGGCGTTTCATGGATGCTCCAGATAGGGCGGACGCGACGATGGCCTCACCGGGTCATGCGGCCCGGCGGCCGAGGGGCACGGGGAGCCGCAGCCGGCGGCCCGGGCGCGTGCCGTACGAGCACGGACCAGCACGAACGGGGAGGTAGTCGCCGATGGTGCTACTGCCGTACCAGCCCAGACAGGCAGCGGTTCATCCTGTTATCGCGGCTCATAGACATCGCCGCAAGCCCGTGCGCGTCGCCCCGCGGCCCGCCCCGCCCGAACCGACCCCGCCCGAACCGACCCCGGCCGAAAGGCACCCTCAGGTAACCTGAGCGGGGTCAAACGGTCGTAGCGACGCCCCGATACCCGAGATGGCGTGGACCGATGCCCGCGACATGCGGGCCCCAGGTCATGGCGGTCGACTACGCCCTGGCGGGCTGGCCGCCCGGCACATCCCCGGCCATCCGGCGGACTAAAGTCCCCGCCGAGGAGATCTGCACCGACCCCCGATCCCGGCGGCGGACCATGCCGAAAGGCCAACTCACCCGCGCACCAGGGAAGATCACAGATATCTGATCATGCTATGAAAGATCACACCACCAGCGCTGGTGGATCCAGGTAGACCGCAGGAAGGAAGGGCCGACACGGTCGGCACAGCCAGCGCAGCTGTCACACATACACAGGCACGCCACGACGTCATCGGGCGAGATACGCCCGCGGGAACGCCACGACCTCCGCCAACGCCTCCCTCGCAGCCCCCGAACTAGGCACCGCGATGTGCCAGCAGTGCCCGGTGCCCGCCCACGCGCGGTACGTGACACGGCCCCCGGCGGCGGAAGCCCCGCGTCCCGTGCGGCCAGCAGGGCCGCCGCCGTGCAGATGCAGCACCATCGCGCGCCGGCCGCCGGCCGCCGGCCGCCGGTGGCGGGCCGGGCCGCCGGTCGCGGTCAGGCCGAGAGCCGCTGCCGCGCGGCGGGGTCCGGGCGCCCCGCCGCGCCCGGCGTCTCGGCCGCCAGCCGGGTGAGCAGCTCCCGGTCCGCGGGCGTCGCGGGCGTCTGGAGCCAGATGGTGGACTCCGGATCATCACCCGGTCGCAGCACCGACAGCATCAGCGAAATGTCGCCGAGCGGCGTGGCCGCGCTGACCGTGCGGCCCGTGAACACGCGCACGGACCGGCACTGCCACCAGGCACGCAGCTCGGGGCGCGCCTGTTCGAGCAGCTCCAGCACGGCACGGCCGCGCTGGTCGTCGGGATGATGACCGATCTGGGCGCGGAACTGGGCGAGCAGGTCCTTGGCCACGTCCTCGGACCCGCCCATCCCGTCCCGGGTCCGGGGCTGCGCCACCAGCAGCCACAGCAGGTTGCGCTGGGGCTCGSGCACGTCGGCGGGATCCCCCCACAGGACGGTGTAGGCGTCGTTCCAGGCGGTGACGTCGAAGCGCCGGTCGAGCAGCAACGCCGGACAGTTCGGCCAGTTGTCCAGCACCGAACGCAGCGCCTTGACGAGGGTGTGGTGGCGGTCCGCTGGCGGCGTGTGCAGGCCGGCGAGCGCCAGGGCGTGGCGACGACCGTCGTCGTCGAGCCGCAGGGCCCGGGCGACGGCCTCGAGGACCTGCCGGGACGCGGCGACCCGGCCTTGTTCCAGCCAGGTGTACCAGGCGAGGCCGAGGCCGGAGAGCGCGGCGACCTCCTCCCGGCGCAGCCCCGGGGTGCGGCGGCGAGGTGTGGCGGGCAACCCGACGTCCTCGGGTCGCAGGCGCTCACGGTGGGCACGAAGAAAGAATCCAAGCTCACGCTGGCGGGYGTCGTCGCTCATCGGTTCCAGTCGGATCGGGCGGCCTGGTCGACACCGCCGATCCGGCACATCCGGCACATCCGGCACATCCGGCGGGCGGGACAGCATCGACACAGGGACACGCGGTCAGCAGGACTGCTACTACCCTCAGTCGCCAACAACGCCTAACAGCAGTCACCCATGTGATGGCTGAAATCCAGCCACCGCCGCCGGATCAGCGCAGGCCGAAACGGCCGAGCGGACCGTCCAACGCAAGAGGACACAGCCCCATGGTGRCATCGCCCGGCAGCCATGTCCGGCGCTTACCCGGAGAGATCGCGCCATTTACATGATCGAATAACGTCAGCACGAATTTCGACACCCGAAGCAACCTATCAATAACCACAAGTAATAGATCTGTGATGATCAGCCGGAATCCGGATCATCGAAAACACCGACTCGCGGAACGTGTTCATCCCGCCATGGCGCCCGCGGCCACCCCGATCATTCGATCATCCGGTCCGGCGCCGATCCGCGGCCGGACCCACGCCCACGGCCCGTCCAGCCGGCATGCGGACCGTCCAGCAGTCCGTGCCGATAGGCGTAGAGGCCGGCGCGTAGCCGGTMCGGCTGGCCGATCTTGCGCATCGCACCGGTGAGGTACCGCTTGACCGTTGCCTCGGCCAGGGCGAGCTCGCAAGCGATCTCCGCGTTCGACAGACCGCGGGCGAGTTGGCCGAGCACCGCGCGTTCCCGGGAGGTCAGCCCGAGGGCCTGCGGTGGCAGCTCGGCCTGGACCGGCGGCCCCGGCACCCCCGTCGGCGGCGGCGCGGGCAGGAAGACCACGCCGCCGAGCGCGGCGATGGTGACCGCGTGGGCGAGGTCGGCAGGCGGGGCGTCCGGCAGCACCGCCCCCGACGCCCCGGTGGTGAGGATCTGGGTCAGTTCGGCGCAGGTGGCCAGCGGCCGCAACAGCAGAACGCGCGTGGTGGGGATCCGGTCGCCCTCCACGCGCAGCCGGCGCACCGCCGCGAGGTCGGTCGCGAGATCCCCCGCGAGCCCGAGCAGCAGGACCCGGGGACGCGAGCGGCGGATCTGCGGCAGCGCGGCATCCAGCCGATGGCCGCGGCCGACGACGTCGAGCCGGCAGATCGTCGAGAGCAGCAGGTGCAGCCCCGCCCCGGTCACCGGATGGGCGTGCAGCAGAAACACCGACACGCCGCCGTCGATTCCCGTGGGCGTGAGATCCTTGGCGTACGCGGGACACTCGGGCTGCGCGGACGCCTCGGCGCGAACGGGAACCCCAGGACAGGCCGAAACCCTGACCCACGGCGGACCCCCGGAGGACCCGGAGGACCCGGAGGACGCAGAGGACCCGGAGACCTCGGCACGGACGGGAGGGGGCGAGGCGGCTCCGATCGTCATGACTCCGGGTCCTTACCACGAGGAGCGAACGCGGGCCGGCGGTATCACCCCGTCGTCCCGCGTGCAGGGGGCTGGCCTGACCGTAGGCACCTTCGGGTAGCTCAACCAGGTAGGCGGTGGTATCGCTAACACCCTCCGCGCACACCGTCCCCKGACCCCTCCGCCCGGTCCGACAGCCACCGGTCCGACAGCCACCTGCCGTCAAGCCTCAGAGCGGACGGGTGATCAGCTCCCGGATCTGGTCGGTGACAGGTCCCAGGTCATCCCGGCGGAGCAGGTTGATCCGGTTGCGGGTGATGTCCCCGCGGTGGACGAACTCATAGAGGTCCTGACGCTGCCCGAAGCTGTCCGCCGTGAGCTCCCAGGCCAGCCGGAACAGCCGTGACTTCTCCTCGACCGGGAGGTTCGCGCCCCGCATGTACCGATCGAGATAGGGCCGCAGGTCGGCGGCGGCGAGGTCACGCTCGCTGGGCTGCATGAGGACACCCGACGAGCCGATCCGCCGCACGATCTCCACCGCCCGGCCGGCGACCTGCGCCGACCACACGCGGCTCGCGTCGGTGTTACCCGGCGCGAGCAGGCCGCCGTCCGTCGTCTCGGCCCTGGCCTCCCCCGCGTCGAGAAAGTACCCGACGAGGTCAACGTAGCTCGCCAACTCCCCGAGGTCCTCCTGGACGTGACGCAGCCCCGAGGCTCCGATCGCGTCGGCGAGCAGCGTGCCGACGGCGAGCAGGGTCCGCAGCCGTTCCTGGTAGCGGATGTGGCCGGCGGCCGCGCTCCAGGCGTTGATCCGTCCGAGTCCGACCCGGGCGAGGTTGCCGTCGCGCAGCAGGAACACCCGGTCCCACGGAACCAGCACGTCGTCGAAGAACAGCATGGCGTCCTGCTCGTCGAACCGGGACGCGAGCGCGTGGGCGTGCCCGTACGGCCGGGCCCCCAGCGGCTCCCGACAGAGGATCTTCACGCCTGGGGTAGCCAGCGGCAGGCCGAACCAGATCACGAACTGCTCGGCCTCGCGCTGCGCGAAGCTCGCCGAGAGGTACACGAGCACCTCGTGGGCCAGTGGGGCCAGCGTCGTGAGCTGCTTGGCGCCCCGGACGACGACGCCGTCGTCCCGCTCGGCGATGATGCGCAGCGCGAGATCGGGATCGTCCACGGGGCTGGTGGTCCGGTCGATCTGCGGGTCGCCCAAAGCGTGGCCGAGGACCAGGTCATTGGCCGCACAGTGCCGGTAGAAGGYCACCGCGTTGGCGCCGAAGCCGGCCTGGTTGCACTCCAGATGCTCCCGGAAGTCGAGCAGACCCACCGCCACGTTCGCCATGAACGACGGCGACCGGCCGTGCTGACCCCAGGACTCGCGCATCCACACGGCCGTGCTGCGCCGCCGGGCCCGCAGATCGTCCAGCGTGCGCGGCAGCTGGTAGGACCAGCCGACGCGGGTTCCCGCCTCGGGTTCGTGGACGGTGAGCACGTCGCGCAGATCCGGGTCGTGCTGCAGGTCGAACAGCCGGGCCAGCTCGTCAACGGCGCCCCGGAAGGCTGGATGCGTCGCCACGTTCGCGACCTTCTCCCCGTCGAGCCACACCTCGCGGCCGTCGTTGAGGCTCGCCCGGTACCGCTCCCCGGTCATCAGCCCCTGCGCGGCAGGCGGCGGGGTTCCCAGCGGCGAGTCGGCCGGGGGATCGGCCGTCGCACCGGCGGGGTGGTCACCGGCGGCTGGTCGGCCCGGATCGTCGATGGCGCCGGGATGACCGCTGTCGGTCACGAGGGTCATGGCCTGATCTCCGCTCTGTGGACAATGTCGGTGGCGCCGGTGGCGCCGGTGGCGCCGGTGGTGCCGGTGGTGCCGGTGGTGCCGGTGGTGCCGGTGGTGCCGGTGGTGCCGGTGGTGCCGGTGGTGCCGGTGGTGCCGGTGGCGGTCCAGACGCAGCCACGGTCGACCTGCCCCGGTCCGGCGACCGACCCGGCCACGACGGCAGGCTGGCCGCCCGGAGCGGGCACGGCCACGCCGGCTGACGGGACCGAGGGGTCGTCATGCAGCAGGCGGAAGGCCGGTTCGTATCCCTTGGCCCGGATGTTCGCCGAGAGGGCAGTGGTGCAGAACGAACAGGGGGAGGCCAGGGTGAGGGGCACGCCCCGGGCGCGGGCCTGCTCGCGGTAGTCCCAGATGCCACAGTGCGAGATGATCAGGGTCGCTTGCATGGGCTCGTCGGTGTCGACCGCGTAACGGGAGGAGTAGAGATCCGCCTGGCGTGCGAGCCGGTGGACGACGTCGGCGGGCCGGCCGGTCGGCTCGGGCTCCACCTTGCCGAAGACCGAGGCATTGGCCCTCGCCCAGTCGACGAGCTCCGCCTCGCCCCAGCGCGACACGATGAACCGTTCGATCAGTGCCTGCGCGCGGAAGAACACCCGCTGCCAGGCCGTCGGATCACGATCGTCGGGCGTCGKGAAGTCGGCGAAGATCTCGGCCTGGGTATGCAGCCAGTCGAGTAGACGCAGATCGGCGTGGTGTTCCAGCAGGAACGTCGTCATCCCCGACTCCGCCTCGAGCAGGCGCTGCTGCCACAGGGCTACGCGGTCGTCTCCGGTMATGTCGAGGGCCGGAGCCGGGGTAGACGACCCGGACGCCGTCGCCCGCGGGGATGCGCCGGGCGGCTCAAGGTGGGCGTGGGGACGGGTGCCGAGGACCGCCATCGGCACCGACGCGGCCGAGGACATGGACATGGGTATGGCCATCGGCGTGGCAACGGCACGGGGCACGTGTGTGGGAGCCTCCACGGATCTCCTGTCCCTGGCGGCCCCGGCTAAGCGGGCCACCGCGACGACCGTTCCGGAGACCGGACGGTCAGGATGAATCACGACGGAAACGACGCTAAGTGCGCGGATGATGTAGAAATACCGACCTTTGGTGCATCTTCGTGCCACTTTCGGCGTCCGTCTCCTCACACGTTGTCGCCGTATGCATCGGCGCCGCACGGTTCGTCCGCCGTCGGCAACTCCGGCGGCCGTCGGCAACTCCGGCGGCCGTCGGCGACTTCGCGGCAAAGGTGTGGGCGGAATGCCGGGTGCGGTACTTGCGGTTCCGGCGAGGGCGCAGCGGATACGCTCGGTGCCTTAGCCCTCCATCGACTTACCCGGGGGTGGCTGCGGCAGCGGTCGCCTTCCCACCCACGTGATCAGTATCCGGGACGCGTGTATCTATCAGGACGCGAGCGCCCCTCCGATTCCCTGACCCTTCAAGGCACCAGTCCCCCGGAGGTTCCTGATGGCGATGACGGATGATGCCGAGATGCCGTTGCTGCGCCGGCTGGTCGGGCAGGCGCTGCGCCGACGTCGCCTCGCTCAGGGCCGCACCCTGCGGGACGTGGCGGACGCGGCGCGGGTGTCGACGCCCTACCTCTCGGAGATCGAACGCGGCCTGAAGGAGGCGTCTTCGGAGATCCTCGCCGCGGTCTGCCGGGCGCTGCACATCCGGCTGTCCGATCTGCTGGACGAGGTGCGTCTGGAGCTCGCCCGGCTCGAACCCGAGGTCACCCCCGTGACATCGCCTGGGCCGCTGTCCGCCGTCCACGGGCAGGCGACACCACCGATCACGGCCCGCGTCATCTCCGCTGACCTGCACGCCGCCAGCGGCACCGCGGCCACCGCCAGCATCACGGGCTCGGCTGGCATCGAAACAACCGGTGTCGGCGCAACGGTCGGCGCGGCGTCGCCCTTCGGCGTGTCGCCGAACCTGGGACTCTCGCCGAGCTTCCGGGCCGCCGTCCATACCGGCCGGGTGGTGGTGCCCAGCCCGCGGCGAGCCGCCGTCGCTCCCGGTCCGCGGGGATCGGGGAGATCGGAGGGGCCGGGCAGGTGGTCCCGGCCCGCGGCCGCCTTCCGGCCGCAGCATAGTCGGCCGGAAGGCGGCCGCGGGCACGCTCGTCGACAGGTCGGCCTGTGGCCAGTCGACGTGTGGCAGGCCGACCGGAGCGGCCAACCGCCGGATCGCACCCGGTCAGGCGCTGCGTGCCGATAGAAGCCGGGCGGCCTTACGGCTCATGATGACCTCGTCGATGAGGCCGTACTCCTCGGCCTCATCGGCACTGAAGATCTTATCGCGTTCGGTGTCGCGACGGATCTCCGTCTCGGTACGACCGGTGTGGCGGGCGAGCATCGTCTCCTGCAGCGCCCGTACGCGCAGGATCTCCCGCGCCTGGATCTCGATGTCGCTCGACTGGCCCTCGCCCTGCGCCGACGGCTGGTGGATGAGGATCCGGCTGTTCTCCAGCGCGAACCGCTTCCCCGGCGTGCCCGCCGCCAGCAGCACCGCCGCCGCCGACGCCGCCTGACCCATGCAGATCGTCGAGATGTCCGGCCGCACGAACTGCATCGTGTCGTAGATCGCCGTCAACGACGTGAACGACCCACCCGGCGAGTTGATGTAGATCGAGATGTCCCGGTCGGGATCCTCGGACTCCAGGAACAGCAGCTGCGCCATCACGTCGTTCGCCGACACATCATCGATCTGCACACCGAGAAAGACGATCCGCTCCTTGAGCAGCTTCGAATACGGATCCATCGAGTACTCGCCGCGGGAGGTCCGTTCCACGATGTTCGGCAGGACGT
>NZ_MAQZ01000053.1:0-120847 GCF_001756285.1 Frankia sp. CgMI4 | reverse complement strand
GATCGAACACGAGCCMCTGGACTGGCATGACGTGCCGGTCCGGGAGGTGCTGGCGGCGGCCATGGGCATGCCGGTGCACGTCGACGGGCACGCCCGCGCCCTGGCCCAGGCGGAGATCCTCTTCGGCGACCCGCGCGCCCGGCGCAGCCTGCTGCAGCTGTTCGTCGGCAACGTGGTCGACGCCGCGTTCGCCACCGACGGATCGGTGCACATCGGACCGCATTCCGCTGCGGGCGGCATCGCTCACCTGCGGCTCGCCGACAGCGACGTCCCGTGCCGCTGCGGCCGGTCGGGCTGCGCGCAGGCGGCGCTGTCGGAACGGACCATGCTGCTGCGGGCGACCCAGGACGGGATCATCTCCCGTCCGGACCTGCAGGTGCTGCTGCACGCCGGGCTCGCCGGCGACCCGCGCGCGCTGTCGCTGTTGCGCGCCAGGCTCCGGCTGGTGGGTCGGATGATCAGCCTGCTCGTGGACATGATGGACCCGGAAATCGTCGTTCTCACCGAGGCCGCCGCGCTCTGCCTGCCGGATCTGTTGGTCGACCTGCACGAGGAGATCGCCGCGCACTCACGTGTGTGCACCGATCCCGAGCGGATGGTGCTGCCGAGCAGCTTCGGCATGAACGTGCTGGCCGTCGCGGCGGGAGCGACCGTCCTCGACGCGGTCCACCGCCGCCCGCACAGTCTGCCCGTCCCGCTGCCCGCCCCGATGCCGTCGCGGACACCATCACGGACACCATCACGGACACCGACAGTCGCCGCAGCCGCCCGCCGGAGGTATTAATTCCACCAGAACACAAAACGTTGACGGCCCGGAAGGGCGAGACCGAAGATTGACCGGTGAGCGACTCCAGGAACGGCGGTACGGGAAGATTTCCCGCAGCCAGCGCTCGTTGTCGCCGATGTTRCCGCCCGGCGTCACGTTCCGCTGTCCGTCGCGACAGAATCCGTAGTCGATCGCAATAGTGCCGATCACGATAGCGCAGGCGTTCCCGRCACTCCCCGAGAACGCGTCCCACCGGTCCGTCACCCGGAATTCCGGCTGCCCTCCCCGCCGTCTTCGCATCTTTTCCCAACCTCTGGAGGAACACAGGATGACAACCACGACCCCTCTTCTGGGACTCGACGTCCGCCCGCTTTCCGGCTATATCGGGGCCGAGATTCACGGAGTGGACCTGCGCGAGGACCTGGACGACGCGACCATCGCCGAGATCCGCTCCACGCTGCACCAGTGGAAGGTTGTCTTCTTCCCCGGCCAGAACATCGACCACGCCCAGCAGGTCGCCTTCGGCCGACGCTTCGGCAAGCTGACCCCGGCCCACCCGCACKAGGACGCGCCGCCGGCGGGCTTCCCGGAGATCCTGCCGATCGACAGCCGGCGGTACGCCAGGTTCTTCGGAACGAAGAAGAAGGTCACCTACGACAATGGCTGGCACACCGACGTCACCGCGCTGGTGAACCCGCCCGCCGCGTCGATCCTGCGGGCCGGCATCGTCCCGCCATACGGCGGCGACACTGCGTGGACCAACCTGGTCGCCGCCTACCAGGAGCTGCCCGAGCAGCTTCGGGACCTGGCCAACGGCCTGCGCGCCCGGCATAGCTTCGGAAACTTCCCCAGCGAGAGCGAGTACGGGCGGAAGGTCGCCGCAAACCCGCTGGTCGCGATCCACCCGGTGGTGCGCGTCCATCCGGAGACCGGCGAGCGGGCGCTGTTCGTCAGCCCGAGCTTCACCTCCAAGGACAGCGAGATCATCGGTTTCTCGCCGAAACAGAGCCGCYGGATCCTCGACCTGTTCTACGAGCAGATCTCCCGGCCCGAGTTCACGGTGCGGTTCAAGTGGAACCCCGGTGACATCGCCTTCTGGGACAACCGCGCGACCTCCCACCTCGGCCCGTCGGACCTGGGCCACCTCGACTTCGACCGGGTGCTGTACCGGGTGACCATCGAGGGCGACATTCCGGTCGGCGTCGACGGMAAGGAATCCGAACTGGTCGCCGGGGAACCGTTCCTCGGCTCCTGATCCGCTGTCCGCCGATATCCGCGGACACCACGAATACCGGAGCCGGCAATCCGCTGACAGCCGCGAGGGCCAAGTCCCTCGCGGCTGTCGGCACCCCGACCAACGATCCACCTCGAACGACAAGCCACCCCGAACGGCCACCGTCTGTCCGCCGGATCACGACCGAACGACCCGATAGGGAGATTTCCGATGCAGCATCGACGACCGCGCGGGCGGCGTCTTTCCCTCCTGGCCGCCGGACTTGCCGCAGCCGTCGCGGTGACCCTGGCCGCCTGTGGGAACGACGGCGGCAGCGGCAGCGCGGGTTCGGCCGCTACGGGTGGCCAGGTGACGCTGCGGATCGGCGACCAGGGCAAGTATTTGGAACTGCCGCTCACGCTCTCCGGCGAGGCGCGGGGCACTTCCTACGGGTTGAGCTGGAACACCTTCRCCGACGGTCCGCACATGAACGCCGCGTTCAGCGCGAGCAAGATCGACGTGGGCTTCATGGGCGATACACCGGTACTGTTCGCGAACGGGGCGCACGCCGGCGTGACCGCGGTCGCTGTCGCGGAGAACCCGGTGAACACCCAGACGATCATCGTCAAGGCCGGCTCCGGGATTCACAAGCCAGCCGACCTCAAGGGCAGGCGCATCGCCCTCACCCTCGGTACCTCCCTGCACGGTTATCTGCTCAACCAGCTCGCGTCCGCCGGTCTGAAGCAGAGCGACATCACCCCGGTGAACGTGCCCATCACGAGCCTCGGAGCGACACTCGCCTCCGGTCGGGTCGACGCCATCGTGTACGCCAAGCAGTACGTCGCCGCGGTCGGCCAGCAGGCTCCCGGTTCCTATGAGATCGAGACCAAGCCGCTCCCGGTCTTCTCGGTCGTGCTGGCATCGAAGAACACCCTCAAGGATCCGGCGAAGCGCACGGCGGTGCAGGACTTCCTGATCCGCCTGTCCCGGGCATCCGCCTGGCCGAAGGCCCATGAGGACGAGTGGATCAAGAAGTACTACGTGGGCCAGCTCAAGCAGAACCCGCAGGCGGCGAGGAAGTACTTCGACTCGCTGCCGCGGGCACTCTACAAGCCGGTCTCCGAAAGCTTCATCGAGAGCCAGCGCGTGCAGGCCCGACTGCTGATCGACGTCGACCAACTGCCGAAGACCCTGAACGTCAACGACGAGATCGACAAGGGTTTCAATGCCGAGCTGACCGCCGCGTTCACCAAGGCCTCGCTGGCCACCTGAACCTCAGGGCACCGGGACGTTCCATCCGAGGGGATGATAAACGTGAACGAACTCATCTTACCCGACGGCGTCATCGCTGACGGCCGGACCGAGGCCGGGCCGCGCGGCTCCGGCGGGCGCCGGTGGATTCCGCCGGAGGTCCGCCGGTTCACCGGTCCCGCGCTGTTGTTCGCCGCCTGGTGGACGGTCACGGGATTCGGCCTCGTCAGCGACCAGTCCTTGGCCTCCCCGGCCGCGGTGTTCGGCGCGGGACGGGAGCTGTGGAACAGCGGCGAGCTGCTGGACAGCCTCGGCATCTCGCTCTACCGGTGCGGGGTCGGCCTGATCCTCGGAGTCACCATCGGGCTGACTCTCGCGGTGATCGCCGGTTTCTTCCGCGCCGGCCAGGACGTCGTCGACTCCGCGATGAACTTCCTACGGACGATCCCCGTCATCGCGTTGCTGCCGCTCATCATCGTATGGATCGRCATCGGCGAGGAAGCAAAAATATTCCTGATTACCGTGGGGGTCTCCTTCCCCATCTATATGAACACCTACTCCGCCATCCGCGGGGTCGACATCAAACTGGTGGAGGCCGGCCAGACCTTCGGCCTCGGCCGGTTCGGGCTCATCCGGCGAGTCATCGTTCCCGGCGCGCTCCCGGGCTTCCTCGTCGGTCTGCGCTGGGCTCTGGGAGTCGCCTGGCTACTGCTGGTCTTCGCCGAGCAGGTCAACACCGACAAGGGCATCGGCTACCTGCTCAACAGCGCGCAGTCCTGGAATCGGACCGACATCATGGTCCTCTGCCTGGTCATCTACGGAATCCTGGRACTCGTCAGCGACGGAATGGTCCGCATCCTGGAAAGGACGCTGCTGTCATGGCGCCGCGGCTTCGACGGAACCTGAGCACCGACACCGACACCAACACCACGGCGGCGGCCACGGCCGTCGCCACCCTGGAGCGCCCGGCCACCGCCGACGCTCAGCACACCGCCGACGCTCAGCACACCGCCGACGCTCAGCACACCGCCGACGCTCAGCACACCGCCGACGCTCAGCACACCGCCGACGCTCAGCACACCGCCGACGCTCAGCACACCGCCGAAACCGCCGAAACCCGCGGTGCCGACGGCGCCGCCATCCGGATCCGCGGCCTGCGTCGCACCTTCGGGAATCACACGGTCCTCGACGGCCTCGACCTCACGGTCGCCTCCGGGGAGTTCGTCGCCCTGCTGGGCAGCAGCGGGTCAGGGAAGAGCACGCTGATCCGCATCCTCGGCGGCTTCGACGGCGGCATCTCCGGCGAGGTTCTGGCCACCCGGCAGCGTTCGGTCGTCTTCCAGGAGGCCCGGCTGCTTCCATGGACGCGGACCCTGGCCAACGTGACGATCGGTCTGTCCGGCCGCGACGTCGCCGAACGCGGACGGGTGGCGCTCGCAGAGGTCGGGCTGGCCGGGCGGGAACGGTCCTGGCCGGTGGCGCTGTCCGGTGGTGAGGCACAGCGGGTCGCGCTCGCCCGGGCGCTGGTTCGGGAGCCGGACCTTGTCATGCTCGACGAACCGTTCGGGGCCCTCGACGCCCTGACCCGGATCAGGATGCACGCCCTGCTCCAGCAGCTGTGCCGTCGCCACCGGCCGGCGGTACTGTTCGTCACGCACGACGTTGACGAGGCGATCCTGCTCGCGGAGCGGGTGCTTGTCCTCACCGAGGGACGGCTCTCCCTCGACGTTCCAGTCGATGTGGCGTCCCCTCGGCGACGGACCGACCCCGCCTTCGACCGGCTGCGTTCCACGCTGCTGGCCGAGCTCGGCGTCGACGAACTCGCCGAAGGCGATCATTGACCTGCCGCCGCCTCGCGGACGCGCAGCCCGTCCGCCGACGATGTGGGCACCCGTACCGAGGACGGCCTGCTCGGACTCCACCGCCTCCGCCTCGGCGGCTTCGGCATCCTCGGCCGCGTGCTCGGCTCGGATCGTCTCCCGCCGGGCACGTCTGGACGGATCAGTCATTGAGCCTTTCCGCGCAACGATCGATAGCTCTGCGTGAGCATCACGGACGGTAGGCGGTAGGGCGGTCCGAAGGGGGCGGTGCAAGAAGAAACGCGGGACCCCGGTAGAAGTCTGTTCCGACCAAAGATCAGCTTCAGGGAGTCCCGCGCGCCATGAGTGCGACATACACGGCCGTACTGCCGTTCCAGGACCACACGGTCGAGTTCGTCACCGGACTGCTGGAAGCGGAACGTGTCCGCCGCGRCACCCGGAAGGGGACACGGAAGCTCACCAGTCGTGAGCAGGCGGTGCTCGTGCTGCGCTGGTTCGCCGACGCCACCCGGGTCGCCCAACTGATCGTCGACCATGGGATCAAGAAGTCGACCGGCTACGACTACCTCCACGAAGGGATCGCCGTGCTGGCCGAGCGCGYCCCGAAGCTGGAATCCGCCCTGCTCGCCGCGAAAGCCGCCGGTCACAGCCACGTCAGTGTCGATGGCACGCTGATCGAGACCGACCGGAACGCCACCCCGGGCCCGACCGCGGGAGTGGACCTGTGGTGGTCGGGCAAGCATGYCAATCACGGCGGGAACATCCAGGTCGTCACCGCGCCCGATGGCTGGCCGCTGTGGACTTCCGAGGTGCGCCCCGGCCGCGAACACGACACCACCGCGCTGCGCGCGCACCCGCAGATCTTGCCGGCGCTGGCGGTCTGGATCGCCGCAGGCCTGCCGGTCCTGGGCGATCTGGGCTACGAAGGCGAACGCGACACCGTGACCGTCGCGATCAAGAAGCCCAAGGGTGGCTGAAGCCCAAGGGTGGCTCGCTCACCGACGACCAGAAAGCATCCAACAAGGCGCACAACGCCCAACGGGCCGTCGGCGAACGCGGGAACTCGCTCTTGAAGATGACGTTCAAGGCGCTGCGCAACGTCAGCGTCTGCCCGTGGAAGATCGGGAAGATTGTCGCCGCCGCTCTCGTGCTCCTGCACATCGAGCATGATCGAACGACGTGATCACTAAACGTGACGATCGGTTACGCGGAAAGGCTCAATGGTCGTGTCGGCATCACACTGCCGGGCGAAACCGGCCGCGGCACCGTCCAACAGGCCGACGAAGGCCTCCCTCGCCCGCTCGAAATCGGTCCGCTCCCAGGCGTCCAGGGTTTCCCTGCCCATCGCGGTGAGCAACAGCAGCTGCGCGATCGCCGCGGGGTCGACGAACACCAACCGCTTCCACAGCTCGAACTGGAACGCCATCCTCGGGTCCGCGCTGATCCATCCGGCATGCGCCGTCAGGGACCGTACCCTGTCGGGTACAGCCCTGCGGTGGCCGTGGCCACGACGGCGCCGAGCGAGTGACCGACGAGGTGCAAGTGATCGATGCGGGCGTCCCGGGCCGCAGCGACGACTGGCCCTAGCCAAGGGGACATGCGGCAGGCTGTCACGATCAAGCGGAAGAAGGCCGGGCCTGGTGGGCATCACCGCGCTGGTGAGCACCACCACGCTGGTGGGCAGGGACAGCGTGCCGTCGAGAACCCCCGGCGGCCAGAAACTCTCGCTGAAGTATGGAAAGACGCGCGCCCCGTGCCCGACCGCGACCGACACCGCCATACTGAATGACAACACGTCCACGACGACGTGGATGTCGCTTGTTGGCGCAAGAACGGCAAGATCCTCAAGTCCCCAGCCAAAACGAAGGGAGAAGCGGCGCTGGCCCGCAAAGCCTGGTGCGTCAGAAGCCAACGGAATGCCTACTCAGCCGGTCATTCGTCGGTGTGCCTATTCGTCGTCCAGCTCCGCGGCGATCAGATCAGTGTGGACGAAGTCCTCACCCTTGAGCCGACGAGTGCCGACGAGTGCCGACGAGTCTACGATCACGCTGGCAACCCATGCTCATCGTAGAGATCCTCGATGCTCAGGCCGGGCGGGGGCACCGCGGCCGCTGTCTGACGACCCAGGGCAACGATGCGGGCCGCTCGCTGCTCACCTTCGTCGCGGTCGGCGCGCATCCGCTCCAGGCGTTCCCGGACAGCGACGAGCACGGCCRTCGTGACGGTCTCCCCCGTCAGCTCCGCAAGCTCGCGGCTCAGACGCTGGGCTTCCTCATTTTTGATGTTCAACACCGTCAAGGCTCCGTCCACCATGGAGGCGGGTCCTTCCACCAAGGTACCCGCCGTCCGTTGGGTCTTACCGGCTGAGACTCCGGCGCTCGGGATGCAACCGGCGATGTCGAGAACCCGCGACTGGCTCCGTCCCCGCGGTGAACGTGACCAAAATGGGTAGCACCAGCACCGAGGAGAAACACGATGGCTAAGTACTTGCTGCTCAAGCACTACCGCGGCGCTCCGGCTCCGGTCAACAACGTGCCCATGGACCAGTGGACCCCGGAGGAGATCTCGGCGCATATGCAGTACATGCACGACTTCGCGGCCCGGCTCGAGGGGACCGGCGAGTTCGTCGATGGCCAGGCGCTTGCCCCCGAGGGGACGTTCGTCCGGTACGACGGTGAGGGGCGCCCACCGGTCACCGACGGCCCGTTCGCCGAGACCAAGGATCTCATCGCCGGCTGGATGGTGATCGACGTCGACAGCTACGAGCGCGCCATCGAGCTGGCCGGGGACCTGTCGGCCGCCCCTGGGGCGGGCGGGAAGCCGATCCACGAGTGGCTCGAGGTGCGCCCGTTCCTGACCTCACCGCCCACCATCACAGAGTGACCTCTCAGATAAACGAGGCCCTGCTCCGGAGCCTCACCCCGAGCGTGCTAGGGATCCTCGTCCGCCGCGGAGCCGACTTCGCGGCGGCCGAGGACGCCATGCAGGACGCGCTGGTCGAGGCGGTCCGCGTCTGGCCGGCCGACCCGCCGCGGGACCCGAAGGGCTGGCTGGTCACCGTGGCCTGGCGCCGGTTCCTCGACGCGACCCGGGCGGACGCCGCCCGCCGCCGGCGTGAGGACCTCGTCAACGAGGAGCCGGCGCCCGGGCCCGCGCCCACGGTGGACGACACGCTCCAGCTCTACTTCCTGTGCGCCCACCCCTCGCTGACGCCGTCGTCCGCGGTCGCGCTCACGCTGCGCGCCGTCGGCGGGCTGACCACCCGCCAGATCGCCCAGGCCTACCTGGTGCCCGAGGCGACCATGGCGCAGCGCATCAGCCGTGCCAAGCGCACCATCTCCGGCGTGCGGTTCGGCCAGCCCGGCGACGTCGCCACCGTGCTGCGCGTCCTCTACTTGGTCTTCAACGAGGGCTACTCCGGCGACGTCGACCTTGCCGCCGAGTCCATCCGGCTCACCCGGCAGCTCGCGGCCGCGGTCGACCATCCCGAGGTGGCGGGGCTGCTCGCCCTCATGCTGCTCCACCACGCCCGGCGCGTCACCCGGACCGCGCCCAACGGCAGCCTGGTGCCGCTCGCCGAGCAGGACCGCAGCCGGTGGGACACTGAGCTGATCGCCGAGGGCGTCAAGATCCTGCAGGCGGCCCTCGCCCGCGACCGGCTGGGCGAGTTCCAGGCCCAGGCCGCCATCGCGGCACTCCACGCTGACGCGCCCACCGCCGAGGAGACTGACTGGGTCCAGATCGTCGAGTGGTACGACGAGCTCGCGCGTCTGACCGACAGCCCGGTCGTCCGGCTCAACCGCGCAGTGGCCGTCGGCGAGGCCGACGGACCGCGCGCCGGGCTGGCGGCGCTCGCGGCGCTGAACGACTCACTGCCCCGCCACGCCGCGGTGGCGGCGTACCTCCACGAGCGCGACGGCGACCTGGCGACGGCGGCACGGCTGTACGCCGAGGCGGCCCACAAGGCACCCAACCTCGCCGAGCGCGATTACCTGACGCGCCAGGCCGCCCGGCTCAACGCCCGCCGGTGTCGCTGACGGGTCGCGCTCGGATTTTCCCGCAGCACTTGGCGCGGCCCCGCGGCCAGGGCTGTCGCCTCACAGTGAGTTCGAATCTCATTACGGTGTGCGGTCGCCTGCATGCTGACGGACCGCGGCAGGATTCCTGTCGACAGCCTGCGCCACTTCGGCGCACTCGAAGTCGAATACGTCGCGCGGCACAAACACGGCCCGCTCGGTTGGCGGCCGCTACAGCGCCTCCGCCAGGCGTTCGGCGAGGAGGCGGGTGAATCGCGCGGGATCGCGCAGTTCTCCGCCTTCGGCGAGCAGCGCCATGCCGTACAGCAGCTCCGCGGTGTCGCCGAGGGCGGCGGAATCCGCGTCCCGTTCGTGTGCGGCGCGCAGGCCCATGACCAGCGCGTGCGTCGGGTTGAGTTCGAGGATGCGCTTGGGGCGTGGCATCTCGTGCCCCATCGCCCGGTACATCTTCTCCAGCGCGGGCGTCATGTCGAACGTGTCGCCGACGAGGCAGGCCGGCGACGTGGTGAGGCGGCTGGACAGCCGGACCTCCTTGACGTCGTCCTCAAGCTTGGCCGCCAGCCAGGGCAGTAGGGCGGCGAAGTCCTTGCGCAGCTGTTCCCGCTCGGCCTCGCTGCTCTTCTTCTCGTCGTCGGTGTCGAGGTCGACTTCGCCCTTCGCGATCGACTTCAGCGGCTTGCCGTCGAACTCCGCCACCCGTTCGACCCAGACCTCGTCAACCGGGTCGGTCAGGATCAGGACCTCGTAGCCCTTGGCCCGGAACGCCTCCATGTGCGGCGAGTTCTCGATCATTCCGCGCGAATCGCCGGTCAGGTAGTAGATCTCGTTCTGGGCGTCCTTCATACGCTCGATGTACTCGCGCAGCGTGGTCGGCCGATCGGCGTCGTGCGTCGAGTCCACCGAGACGAGGCCGAGGATCGCATCCTGGTTGTCGGCATCCTCGAGGAGGCCCTCCTTGAGGGCGGCGCCGAACTCCTTCCACAGCGTGCGGTAGCGCTCGGCGTCGTTCTCCTGAAGAGCCCTGATGGAGGCCAGTATCTTCTTGACCAGCCGGCGCCGCACAAGTTGGATCCGGCGGTCCTGCTGGAGGATCWCTCGGGAGATGTTGAGCGACAGGTCGTGCGTGTCGACGACGCCCCGGACGAAGCGCAGATAGTTCGGCAGGAGCTCCGCACAGTCATCCATGATGAACACGCGCTTCACATACAGCTGGACGCCGCGGCGTGCATCCCGGGTGAACAGGTCGAGCGGCGCTCGCGACGGGATGAACAACAGGGCCTCGTACTCGAACGTCCCCTCGCCCTTCATGTGGATGACCTCGAGCGGGCCGGTCCAGTCATGGCTGAGGTGCTGGTAGAACTGGTCGTACTCGGCCTTGTCGACCTCGCTCTGCGGCCGGGCCCACAGCGCCTTCATCGAGTTGAGCGGCCGGTCGCCGGCATTCTCGGCGCCGGCGCCGGACTCGGCTGTCCCGTCGTCGTTCGAGTCTCGGTCCTTCGCGGCGGGGGCCGACACCAGCCGGATGGGCCAGGCGATGAAGTCGGAGTACCGCTTGACGATCTCCCGGATCTTGTTCTCGTCGGTGTAGTCGTAGAGACGGTCCTCGCTGTCCTCGGGCTTCAGGTGGACCGTGACCGCGGTTCCCCGCGGCGCGTCGTCCACCGTCTCGATGACGTAGGTGCCCGCGCCGTCGGACTCCCACCGGGTGCCGCCGCTCTCACCGGCCTTCCCAGTCAGCAGGGTGACCTTGTCGGCCACCATGAAGGTGGAGTAGAAGCCGACGCCGAACTGCCCGATCAGATCGGATGACGCCGCGCCGTCCTCGGATTCCCGCAGCTTGCGCAGCAGCTCGGCCGTGCCGGACTTCGCGATGGTGCCGATGAGCCCGACGACCTCGTCGCGGGACATCCCGATGCCGTTGTCGCGGACGGTCAGAGTGCGAGCGTTGACGTCGGCCTCGATCTCGATGCGCAGGTCGGCGCTGTCGACCCGCGGGCCGTCCTTGACCAACGACGCGATGCGYAGCTTGTCCAGGGCATCGGACGCGTTAGAGATCAGCTCCCGCAGGAAGATGTCCTTGTTCGAGTAGATCGAATGGACCATCAGCTGCAGAAGCTGACGCGCCTCGGCCTGAAACTCCAGCGTCTCGACCCGGGTGCTCACGGGGCTCCTCCATGCGGACACGAGCAGACTGCACGACGGCTACCCGGTCCCGCGCGTGACGGCCAGCGCCCAGCGACGCCTCGGGCACGCAGCGGAACGGGCAGCCCGTATCATATCGGGCGTCCACGAACCTCCGCCGACGGACCAGCCGGTGGGCGGCCCGATGCTAGCCCTGCTGACGGCGCTTGAGGCGGAACGCAACCTGCAGTTCGGCGGGCAGCACCTCGGCCTCCCAGGGGTCGACCRGTTCCAAGCCCAGGCCGGTGAAGTCGCTGGTGTTGCGGGTAGCCAGGACGGCGTTGCGGGCTCGACAGATAGCCGCGATCTGGGCGTCGAAGCCGCTGATCGGAGTCYCGGCTTGTTCACGCTCGACCACGAGGCTGGCGTAGTGACGGGCCGCCGTGGCGCGAAGGGCAGGACTCTGTCCTGGAACGCCGAGAAGACATCGTCCGCGGCTGCCATCAGCAACTCACGGCGGCGACCGGATGGCAGTCGGACGAGGCTGTAACGGACCTCAGCCACGGTGATCGAGGTCGTGTTCAAGGCGTCACCGGGTCGGCTGGTTACCCACCTTACGACGCGGTCGGCTGGTGCTGCGCGCATGAGCTCGGAGATGACATTGGTATCGAGAACAATCATTCTGAGGGTGGCACCCGGTCACGCGAGCAGGTCCGCTGCCCGCGGTGCCTGTGCCCGCGCTGGCACAGGAGGGGCCGCTTGACCATGCTGGCCGCCAGGTCGAGGCGCCGGCGCATCCCGCCGGAGTACGTCTTCACCCGGCGGTCCCGGGCGTCGGCCAGGTCGAACTCGGCCAGCAGGTCGTCGACCCGGGACCGGACCACGCGCCTGGGCAKGTGGCGCAGCCGCGCCATCATCTCGAGGTTCTCCCGGCCGGTAAGCAGATCGTCGATCGCGGCGTACTGGCCAGTCAGGCTGATCGCGCCCTTGACGCCGACCGGGTCGCGAAGCAGATCACAGCCCGCGATCACGGCCGTCCCCGCGTCAGGGGCGACCAGGGTTGCCAGGATGCGCACCATCGTCGTCTTGCCCGCCCCGTTCGGACCGAGAAGCGCGAAGACGGAACCCTGCTCGATAGCCAGGTCGACGCCGTCGAGCACCGCCCGGCCATCGTAGGACTTGCGGATCCCGTCCGCGATTACTGTGTATGGCATACATGAAAGGTATGCGCCATATACAGTTGACGTCAAGCCGTATTCTCGCAGTCAAGGAGGGAGGTCGATGGTCAGCGAGAAGTCACCGCCGCTACCGCCGGGCCTCGACCTGCTCTGGGGCCGCCGCGAGCGTGGTCAGCGCGGGCCGCGGCCGGAGCTGTCGGTAGACGCGATCGTGGCGACGGCGACCCGGATCGCCGACGCCGAGGGCTTGGACGCGGTGTCGATGGCCCGCGTGGCGAAGGAGCTCGGCTACACGACGATGTCGCTCTACCGGCACTYGGCCACCAAGGACGAGCTGCTCCAGATGATGTGGAACGCCAGCGCCCAGGGCGCCGAAAGCCTCGTCATCGAGGGCGATGGTTGGCGGGCCCGGCTGCGAGCCTGGGTGATCGTCCAGCGCCAGATGATCGACCGCCATCCCTGGATCACCCAGATGCCGATGGCCGCGCCCCCGCTTGCGCYGAATTCGCTGACCTTCGTCGAAAAGGGGCTGGAGACCCTCGACGGCACCAGCCTGTCTGACGCCGACAAACTCCGCGTGATCGGCCTGCTCAGCTCGTACGCCCTCAGCGAGGCCCGAATGGCCCACAATGCCGCCCGGGCTGCCGCCCAGGCCCGGACGGCTGTGGCTCCTTGCGCTGGGGCTGGAGCTGACGCGGAGGCAGGGCCGGCTGGGGGCGACGCGCCGCCTGTCTGGGGCTTCGAGGCGTTGCTGCGCGAGCTCGTCGACGAGCGGACCTATCCGCGGCTGCACCGCATCGCCTGGGCGGGCGAGATCGGCGACGGCCCGGCGGGCTTCGAGGAGACCGAGGAGTTTCTCTTCGGCGTGGACCGGATCCTCGACGGCATCGCCGCTCTCATCGACCGAACCTCGGCAGCCGGCGGGACGTTGGGCATCGGCTCGAGCTGAGCGACCGCCGCGGTGATGACATCATCCCGCGCGGCGGCTACCCGGCCCTCTCCAAGCGACGGCGGAGGCCCAGGTCAAGGCGGACCTCAACGATCTCGCGATCAGCAGCCCGCATCGGCGAGCTCGTCGAGGTCCTCGGCGACCCCGGCCATCCGGAACACGACGAACGCCTGGAATGGCTGGGCCTGCGGGACGCAGACGAGTTCGACCCGGTCGAGTTCGACCCGGTCGAGTTCGACGCCGAAGACGTGAACAAGGCGCTGTCGACCATCCGATAACACCTCGGTCGGCAGGTTGACGCATCCCCGGCACCGGCGGCGCCGCGGCGTCGCCGGCCCACGTGACGCACAGACGCCTGGACGACACCTCGTTGCCAGACCCGTACCGTCGGTAGATTCTTGGTCACCTCACCGCCTCACCACCTCACCGCACCGCCTGGAATTCGGGGGAACTACATGCCACCGGACCCGACAGACGTCACTCATCCCGCCTTTCTCGCCAACTATCTTGCTAGCCTTCCCCGGCCGGAACACGTACATGGCGACCCGGCCCGCAGTGTCCGCGAGGACGACTTCGACGGTCACCACGTCGTCATCACGACCACCTACGAGATCACCGTCGACGGCCAACCATTGAACGTCCACATTGGGGTTTCCAACGACGGCACGGCACACTGCCACGGCCTGCCCAACTATCAGATCCCCTCGGTCRTCGACCTGGTACGCCTGATCATCACCGCCTTCCCCGAGGAGTTCTCCCCCGGGGCCTCTGGCGACGAMCATGGCCCGCACGGCGATCCGGGCGAGCACCATCACCACGACGCCCACGACGCCCACGACGAGCTCCCGGAAGGGGCATGACATGGCGGTCGTCCGGCGCGACATCCTTCTCGACGACGACGCGAGAAAGGCCTATATCCGCGGAATCAAGCTCCTCAAACACGAACCTACGACGCTGCGCACGAATCAGTTCGGCATCCCCGGTCCGAGCCGACCGGTACGGACCTACGACCTGTTCGTCATCTGGCATGTCATCGCGATGAACACCCCCGTCCCCCCGGGAGGGTCACCGAGCAACCGCAACGCCGCGCACGCCGGCCCCGTCTTCCTGCCCTGGCACCGGGTCATGCTTGGCTGGCTGGAAGTGCACCTCCAGCGCGTTCTCGGCGACCCGAACTTCGGGCTGCCCTACTGGGACTGGGCGCGCGACGGGACACCCTCCGCCCCCGCCACGGCGCCGAACCCCGCTGCTTCGGCACTGTGGCGGAACACCCCGGACGGTTTCGGGGGCCAGGGCACCCCGATCCCCGGCGGTGCGTTCTTCTTCGACCCCGCCGACCCGACCAGCTTCCGGGTAYGGATCTCCACCAGCAGCAGCGGCGCGCTCCAGCAGGTCGCYGAACGCGGCGTGCGGCGTAGATTCGGCAGCGCCACGTTCGGATCGTCGATCYTGCCGAGCAACGCCGATATCACCGCAGCCTTCGACACCGTCGCCGATCCGACACTCGCGAGCTACGACGAGGCTCCCTTCAACGTGAGTTCGCGGGGGTTCCGCAACCGTCTCGAAGGCTTCATCGGCACCGGACTGCACAACCAGGTCCACCGCTGGGTTGGCGGGGGCAGGGACATGTCGCTGGCGTCGTCCCCCAACGACCCGGTCTTCTTCGTGCACCACTGCAACGTCGACCGTGTCTGGGAGGGTTGGATGCGGCGTCACGGCCGCGTGTACCAGCCGGACATGACCGCCCCGGCAAGCCTCCTCGGCCATCGGATCGACGACCCGCTGGTCTCCCCGTTCGCCCCGTCGAGCACGTCGAGCACGCCGAGCACCCCGGCGACCCCCCGCAGCGTGCTCGACATGACCGACACCTACACCTACGACGTCCTGCCCTGAAACATCTCCTGTTGGCTGACGAGCAGGTCCCGGGGATTCACCGAGGACGGCTTCGGTCCATCCGCATCCATTGCATCCGGCCGCATCCGGCTGCCCGCGGCCTTTCCGCGGGCAGCCGCGGATAAGGGCTGGGCCTACCCGACTGGCGGCAGCTGTCCAGCTGCCGCGCCCACCGCGGACACGGGAGCCGCGGCCGGCCTGGTGGCGATGACGACGGTGGCGTTCAGGTCGGCGGAACTGGCGACCGTGGGGATCAGACCGGCCTGGGCGCTGGCTTCGACGATCGATGCCGCCTGCCGCTCGCCGGTCTCGACCAGCAGGTGACCGCCCGGGGCCAGCCACCGCGGCGCCTCGGCGGCCACCCGCCGCAGAACATCGAGCCCGTCCGCCCCGCCGTCGAGCGCCACCCGCGGCTCGTGCTCGCGAGCCTCCGGCGGCATCAGCTCGATCGCGTCGGTGGGTACATAGGGGGCGTTCGCGGCCAGCAGGTCCACGTGGCCCCGTAGGACGGCTGGCAGCGGCTCGTAAAGATCACCATCGTAGACCTGGCCACCGGCGGAGGCGAGGTTGCGGCGGGCGCACCGCACCGCGGCCGGTTCGATGTCGGCGGCGTGTACTTCGATCCCGGGCAGGGCTGCCACCAGCGCGACCCCCATCGCCCCCGAGCCACAGCACAGATCGACGACAGTGACCGGCCGGGACCGGCCGGCAACCCGTTCGACCGCCTGATCGACAAGGAACTCCGTGCGGCGGCGGGGCACGAAGACCCCGGGGTCCACGGCTATCCGCAGGCCGTGGAACTCCGCCCAGCCGAGCACGTGTTCCAGGGGCAGACCGGCGACGCGCCGCCGCACCATCGCGGCGAGTTCGCCCGGGGTCCGGGCCGCATTGACGAGCAGCCGTGCCTCGTCCTCGGYGAAGACGCAGCCGGCGGCCCGCAGCCGCGTGACGACGACGGACCGCGGCAGGGACGAAAACGGTGAGGAAGACGGACGAGAAGAGGAGGGAAAGGACGGACGAGAAGGGGAGAGAAAGGAAGGAGAAGGGCCGGATGTCGACACGGGAAGCCTTTCGGGATGCCGAAGGGCACCCTCCCGATCGCCTACCTCGAGCGAACCGCGCGACCGCGGGAGGAGAGCACCCACCCTGACACAGYGGAAATGGGTCTCACCCCCTCAAGACGATCACCTGTGGTGACGGCCATCTTACCCGAGCTATCTGATCCGGATCGCCGCGGGCCCAGGGCGCCGGCCAGCACGACCGAGGTGATGAACCAGAACTCCGCCCCCTTCGCCGCCTAGCGCGCGCCCGCCACGTCTCCGGGCCCGTTTCCGGCGAAGGTGAACAGGTCAGTCGGGCTGCGACGGACCGGGCAGGACGAGACGGAACGTCGCCCCGCCGCCCGGGGTCGGCCGGTACTCGACCCGCCCGCCGTGCGCGGTGGCGACGGCGTCGACGATGGACAGGCCCAGACCGGTCCCGCCGGCGTCCCGGGACCGCCCGGCATCGGCCCGGAAGAAGCGTTCGAAGAGGTGGGCCACGGCATCCTCGGGGACGCCCGGGCCGTGGTCGACCACCGAGACCACGATCCCGTCGGTGGGACCATCGCCCGTCGGCCCCGGGGAGCCGGCTTCGAGGGGGCCCACGGAGACGGAGATCCCGGCGTCGGGCGGGGTGTGGACGACGGCGTTGCGGACGAGGTTGCCGACGGCCTGCCGCAGCCGGCCCTCATCGCCGAGCACCTCGAGGATCGGCGGCACGTCGACCTCGATCGTCCGTCCCGGGCTCACCACACGGGCGTCGGTGACGATGTCACGGACCATCGCCGCGACGTCGACCGGCTGGCGCTCCAGCACCGGTCGCTGGTCCAGCCGGGCGAGCAGCAGCAGGTCATCCACCAGCTCGCTCATGCGCGCGGACTCCTCCTCGATGCGGCGCATGACCATCGCCAGGTCCTCGGGCCGCTCCGCGGCGCCGCGGTGGAACATCTCGGCGTACCCGCGGATCGATGTCAACGGGGTCCGCAGCTCGTGGCTCGCGTCCCCGACGAAGCGGCGCAGACGCCCTTCGGAGACCTCACGCGCCCGGAACGCCGCCTCGATCCGGGTGAGCATCGCGTTGAAGGCGAGCCCGAGCCGACCCACCTCGGTCCGGCGGTCCGCGTCGGCGACCCGCCTGGTCAGGTCGCCGTGGGCGATCAGGTCCGCGGTCTGCTCGATCCGGGTCAGGGGACGCAGCCCAAGCCGGATGATGACGTATGCCATCACGGCCAGCGCGGCCGTGACCACCGAGGTCGCCACGACCTCGATCCTGGTGACCCGGTCAAGGGTGGCGTTCACCTCCGCGAAGGGCACGGCGACGATCAGCACATACCCGTTGTCGAAGCGCTCCGCGAGCATCCTGAACCGGCCGCCATGGTCCTCGGCGCCCACCGTGCACAGCGGGACGGTCGCGAGGTCCGGATGCAGCCGGGCGGTGGCGAGCAGGCGTGCCGACACCGCCGGACGCTGCGTCGGCGCCGCCGGGCCACCCGGACCACCCGGGCCACCCGGGCCGGGGCTGGCCTCGGCGAGCCGGCGGCCGGCGCCGTCGTACAACGCGCCGTAGGTGCCCACCAGGAACGTGGTGCCGAAACCTGGGTAGTGGTCATCCCCGTCYCCGTCCCCGCCGGCCCGCAGGAGCAACTGCTCCATCAGCGGATGGGCGTCCCGGACCTGCTGGTCCAGCCGGCCACGCAGGTAGGCCCCCAGAGCCCCTCGCGTGCCGACGGCGCCGAGAGCCATCCCGACGGCCAGCAGGCCCACCAGGGCCAGCAGCAGCCGGGCCCGCAGGGACAGGACCGGCCGGCTCAACGCGGCAGGCGCAGCACGTAGCCGACGCCGCGCACCGTGTGGATCAGCGGGGGTGGCACGTCGTCGATCTTGCGCCGCAGATAGCTGACGTAGGTCTCCAGGACCCGCGCGTCACCGCCGAAGTCATGTCCCCAGACGTGGTCGAGGAGTTGGGCCCGGGTGAGCACCTTGCGGGCGTTCGCGAGCAGGTAGTGCAGCAGGCGATACTCGGTRGCGGTGAGGTCGACGTGCCGCCCGGCGCGCCGCACCTCGCGGGTCTCCGGGTCGAGCTCGAGATCGGCGAAACGCAGCGGCGTGGGCGCGCCGTCGGCGGCCCCGGCCCGGCGCAGGATCGCCCGGACCCGGGCGATCAGCTCGCTGACCGCGAACGGTTTCGTCACGTAGTCGTCCCCGCCGAGGGTCAGTCCGTGCACCTTGTCCTCGGTGGCGTCCCGGGCCGTCAGGAACAGGGTGGGCACGCCCTGCCCCGATCGCCGCAGCCGCTCGCAGACCGCGAACCCGTCGATGTCGGGGAGCATGACGTCCAGCACGAGCAGGTCCGGCGGGGACAGGGCGGCCTGTGTCAACGCCGCCTGCCCGGAGTGCGCGGCGCGYACGTCGAAGCCCTCGTAGCGCAGTGCCATGGTCACGAGGTCRGTGATCGCCTCCTCGTCGTCGACGACGAGGACCCTGATCGGACGGTCCACCCACCCAGTCTCGTCCTGCTCGCCGGKAAGACCGGTCATCGGGATCCGGCGGACGCGGAACGGGACCCGTCCGATGCGGGGGGTGATGCGGGGGGTGCGGACGCGGCGGCGGCCACCTGGCCGGGGAATCCCCCCGAATGGTCCARCCGACCGACGGCGTCGACGATCAGCCAGGCCCATCCCTCCCGAGCAAGATCGACAAGCAGGGTCCACGCGTCCCGGCCGGCGGCGAGGGCGGCCGTGGCGTAGGCGTCCGCCAGGGTGAGGTCCGGTCCAACGAGGGTGACCGCGACGAGCTCGGTCGCCGGGATGCCGGTGCGCGGGTCGATCACGTGCGCGCCCCGCTCCAACACCCCCGAGGTGGCGACGGCCAGCTCGGTGCCCTCGACCACCGCGACGAGTCGGCTCCGGTCGAAGGGATCCGACACCCCCACCCGCCAGGGTCGCCCCGGCGCCGAGGCGACTCCCCTGGCCCGCAGGTCCCCCGCCGCATTGACGCAGTGGTCCGCGGCTCCGGCGTCAGTCAGCACCCGGGAGGCCGCCTCGGCCGCCCAGCCCTTGACCAGACCGGTGGGGTCCAGCGTGCCGTCGCCCCGCCACGCCGGGTCGAACCTGCCGCCGGTCCGCTCCCGGCAGGCGCGGGCCACCCGGTAGACCTCGCGGACGTGGTCGGGACAGGCACCGAGGTCGACCTCGCCGCGCCGGATTCGAGAGACCCAGGACCCGGGCAGGAACGTGCTGAAATCCTCGTCCGCCCGGTGCAGGACCRCAGCCGCCGCCTCGATCGCCGCCGCCAGATCCGCTGGGGCGAGCGGGGTGCGGACGTCGATGCTGACGACGGTGCCCATCACCGGTTCGGCGCGGACCCGTCCGGGCCGAACCGGCAGCGGCCCGCCCGACACCGGCAGGCTAGGCACCGGCCTTGTCCAGGGCGGACTGGACGGACCACGCGTACCCGTTGCTGGTGTACGAGGCGCCGGAGACGGTGTCGATCCGGGCGTTCTGGGCGTCGAGCACCTCCTGGCGCAGGATCGGCACGGCCCGTTCGTTGATCTCGATGTCCCGCCGCTCCCGGTCCGGCATCTGCAGGACAACCACATCGGTGATCTTCTTCCCGACCAGGACAAGCTGGACCTGCACCGGCCCGTAGCGGGTATCGATGGCGTCCCCGGTCACCGTCCGGGTGGTAACCGTTCCGGCGGAGCCCGAACCTGTGGACCCCGCGGTGGCGGAGAAGGACGGGGCCGGTGTGCCCGCCGACGCGGAGGGCTGAGCGGGCTGAGCGGAGGGCTGAGGGGTCGCCCCGGCGGAGGGCTGAGGGGTCGCCCCGGCGGCGGTCGGCGACGCGGCGAGTGCCACCAGCCGCTCCCCGTGTCCGGTCGCGGCCTTCGCACCGACCACGAGGATGGCGGCTCCCATCAGCGCCACGAAACCGAGCCTTCCCCGGTAGGGTTTTTCGGCGTTGTCGTTGTTGTCGTTGTTGTCGTTCAACGGAGATCGAACTCCTCGGTGTGAATCTGGTCACGGGAAACGCCGAGACCGCGAAGCGCCCGGACGACCGTGGTGGTCATCCCACGAGGGCCACAGACGAAGACGTCGCGGTCGGCGGCGTCCGGGATGGCGGCATCGAGGAAGCGGGCCTCCAGCGGGTCGTATCCGAGCTCACGCCGGGAACCGATCACCCGGTGGACGATCATTCGACTGCTCTCGGCGAGCGCCTCAAACTCCCGTCCCAGCGCGAGATCGCTCGGCCGGCTCACCCGGTGCACAACCACGACGTCGTCGCCACGACCGGCAAGATCCTCTGCCAGCGCCCGAACCGGTCCGATTCCGCTGCCCCCGCCGACGAGCAGCGCCCGGCCCCGGTGGGCCCGCGCGGCGGTGAAATGTCCGAAGGGACCTTCCGCCACGACCGGTGTGCCCGGTCGCAGCAGGGCGACCGCCCGGGAGTGGTCGCCGGCGGCCTTGACCGTGATACGCAGCTGATGCGCTGTCGGCGGAGCCGACAGCGAGTAGGGGTGCGCGGTCACGAGATGCCCGCGGGCGGCGAACCGCCACAGCAGGAACTGCCCCGGACGCGCACCGAGCCGGTGCAGGTCGTGACCGCGGATCCACACCGAGACGACGCCGGGTGCCTCCTCCACCACCCGATCGACCGTCATCCGGTGCCGGGCCACGGCCGCGATCGGCAGGATCAGGCGCCAGACGACGAGACAGGCGGCGACGGAGACGTACATCGCGGTCCACAGCAGCCGGTTAACCGGGTGACCGACGAAGTCCCCACCGGTCTCCGTCTGGTGGAAGAAGACCAGGAACACGGCGAGGTAGGTGGTGAGATGCAGCGCGTACCAGACTTCGTACGAGATGCGCGGYCGGGCCGCCCGGGCACTCGCGACCCCGACGGCCACGAACAGCAGGGTGCCGACGGTGGCCTTCCACATCTCCGGGTATGTCATGATCACCGTGACGAGCTCGGCGAGCGGCTGATGATGCCCGGCCAAGCCGTAACCCCACACCGTCAGCAGGATGTGGACGACGATGAGCAGGATGACGTTCGTGCCCAGGCCGCGGTGCCACGCGGCCAGCCGGTCGAGACCGACGGCGCGTTCGAAGGCCGGTATCCGTGCCATGAGCAGCAGTTGCACGAGCACCAGATAGGCCGCCAGCAGGCCGCAGACCCGACCGACCGCGGTCATGGCGGGCCCGGCGCCGTGGACGCTGGACGCGGAGGTGTCGAACCACCACAGGGCCACCACGGCGATCCCCCAGGCCACCAGGGCGAGACGCACCACGAGGTGGGGAGACCATCGGGCCGGGTGCCGCGTCGAACTCATGGGACGGACGATGTCCGGAGAGGCTGTGGACTACCTGAGAGAAGCCTCGGAACTTGCCGGGACTTCCCCGGAGCCGTCACGGGCCGGGGGCCACGCCAACCCGCAGGCGGGAGTCACCAGCAGCCACGAGTGGACCGGCTCAGGACGCCCGGGCGTGCTTACGAGCGTTAGCGGCATGCCGCAGGTCGCCACTCCCGCAGTATCCGTACTCGACCCGTCGCCGCCACACGGTCAGCCGGCAGCGGTCCGCCTCGATCGTCCAGGTACGGCGTTCGACCCGATCCTCGATCTGCACGGGCCGCGAGGTCACCGGCTCGTTCGCGCGCAGATGAGCCCAGTTGTGCGCCGCCTCCCATTCCGGGAAGGTGGCCACCAGTTCGCCATCGCCGTCATAAACCTGGAATTGGCGAGTCGTCATTGTCGCGCCTTTCGGTGATTGTCCGATAATGATGATCGTGTATCTGCCCGCCGGAGCCGCCGCGGAAGAAATCCCCTCCGCGCACAGCCGCGCGACGCACAGCCGCACGACGGAGAGCCGCACGACGGAGAGCCGCACGACGGGGACAGCGCGGCGGACAACGGCGAGATGGCCGGCTCCGGGCGAGGATCGTCATCCACTCAGCCGGAACCGGCGGTTGACGGTTGACGCCTGAGGGGTGACGCCTGACAGCCGCCGGCGTCGACACATGCGGGACCGGCGACGCGGCCGCCGGGCATGGAGGCACCACAGGTGCGGGGCGCCGTGTCTCGGCGCGGTCTCCCTACCGACATCCCGGACCCTGCGCGATGACCATCGACGTCTCCCCGCAACCAGCTCTGCCCCACACTCTCACCTTGAGGTGCATCATCGCTACTCAAGGTAAGCATGACCCCTGCACGCCTCTTCTGCAAGAGCTTCTGTAAGAGTTTCGCTACCCAGCGATGCGCGCCCTGGGTGAGGAGTGGCGAACAAGTGGCAGGATGCATCCATCACCCCGAAGAGCCCGAAGGACGAGCGATGGCCACGAGCGGCGGTCCGACCGTGCGGCGAAGGCGCCTGGGCGCCGAGTTACGACGACTTCGCGAGGGGGCGGGCATCTCCGTCGACGAGGTCTGCCAACTGCTGCGCTGTTCGGTTTCCAAGGTCAGTCGGATGGAGAACGGCCGCGTGCCGGTCCGCACCCGGGACGTGTCCGACCTGCTGGCTCTCTACGGCGTGACCGACGACGAACGCCGGGACGCGTTGCTGGCCCTGGCCCGCGAGTCCCGGCGCCACGGCTGGTGGCACACCTACCACGACGTGGTCCCCGCCTGGTTCGAGATCTATATCGGCCTGGAGGGCGACGCCGCCTCGATCTCGGTCTACGAATCGCAGCTCGTCCATGGGCTGCTGCAGACCAGCGACTACGCCCGGCCCGTCATCCGGGCCGACGATCCGGAGGTGAGCGAGGACGAGGTCGAACGCAAGATCGCGCTCAGGCTGGACCGGCAGCGCCGGCTCACCGCCGCCGATCATCCTCGCCTCTGGGTGATTCTGGACGAGGCGGTCCTACGCCGGACAATCGGCGGCAGAGCCGTCATGCGAAGCCAACTTGAGTTCCTCGCCAAACAGTCCGAGCTGCCGAACGTGACAATTCAGGTACTTCCCTTCTCCGTGGGCGCGCATGCCAGCCTGGGAAGCACATTCTCGATACTCGGATTCCCCGAGTCGGGAGACAACGAAGTGGTCTATATAGAGGAAGCGGCCGGAAGTCTCTATATTGAGCGCCCCTCCGAAGTCAGGCGCTATAGAGTGAAGCTGGATCATCTTCTGGCGGCAGCCCTGCGGCCGGAAGAGTCCATCCAGATGATACTCTCGGTCGCAGAGGAAATGAAATGATCAGATATATGAAGCCGATCACCGACAATGCMATCGAGGCGGCTTGGCGCAAGAGCAGCTACAGCAACGGCGCGGGCGGTATGTGTGTGGAGGTCGCGGCGCTCGGCGGGGGCGTCGCCGTCCGTGACTCGAAGAACCCGACCGGGCCGGTGCTCGCCTTCTCGGCGRCCGAGTGGGACGCGTTCCTGGCCGGCGCGCGGGACGGCGAGTTCGACCGGAGCCGGATCATCCCGGGCTGAACCACCACCCAGCCCTGATCCGGGGGAATGGGGTGAGATGTCCTGTTCCCACCGAAAAATCCCATCGGAAAAAACGAGATCGCCGCTGGTCGGCCTCGGCCCGGTTCCGGTCGCTCCGGCACGTCGCGACCGGAACCGGGCCGTCCGCTTTCGGCTCTCCCCCACGGTTCGATGCGCATCGCTCCGGTGACCGTAACCCCGCCGATCACGCCGGTAACCGGGTGATCCTCGGTCAACCCCTACCCGGGCCGGGATGCCCGGGCCAGAATGCACCGCCCTGGTGTTTCAGGCCCTGGTGTTTCAGAGCGGGACCGGCGCCGGGCCGGACCCGCCATGCGGAGACGATTCGATCAACGGCATCGTTCCATCGGCCTGGGGGCCGAGATACCTGTTCAGGAAGTCTCGCCACGAGCCGGTTGGCTCTTGCGCAATGCCTCCCGGTCGCGCACTCTTGTAGATGTTCGGTCGAGCTTCGTTGCCTGGACGTTCGTCTTGTCGCGGTTGTTACATGATTGTAACGTGATGTGGATACGGCAGCGCGTCACTCGCCGCGAGGCGATCGGGTGACAAGGCTCCTGCGGTCTCCCGTCACAGCCCGGCAGGTCGGCGTCTGGCCACCTTGCACCCGACCGGAACAGGCCACGCGGGCGTCAAGCGCCCGCCCAACGCGGAGGAGGGCAGTCGTTGTGACCATATGTGATAATACGGCTACCCGCGTGCGGCGCCATAACGCACCTGCCCGGATCCTCGGTCAGCCGGGGCGGGCGGAGCGCAGAGTCGCCATCCCGTCGCCCTCCTAGCGAGGCGGCGCAGCGCAGCGTCCGCCCGCTCTCCGGGTCCATCTGCTCATCTCCGATCTCGGATCGACCTCGTGTCGAAAGGATCGRCCGAGGCATCGTCGCCTCGTTCCCCGCCTTCCGGTCCGGTGTGCCGTCCGAGGTCACCCGCGAGTTRCAATGCCCTGTTTCCCTGCCACTGGGAGGTGATTGCCGTGGCCACCGCCACGACCAACCTGCTCAACACTCCGATCGAAGATCAGCGCGTCGAGCGTGTCCGCCGCGCGGCGMTGTCGGCCTACGTGGACGGAAAGATCTCCTTCGCGCAGGCGAACCTGCGGGTGCGCAAGGCCCTTCAGCGATTCGGGGTCTGACGAGCCARCCGGGTCGTCGAGATGCGGCTGGCGGCGCCTCGACGACCCGGCCGGAGAGGAAACCCTGATCGCCCGGTCCGCGCCTGCTCTGCTCCGGGCCGGGCAGCAAACCTGGGCGGCGGGGATACGCGGGAAACGTGCGAGCGGGAAACGTGCGAGCGGGAAACGTGCGAGGCGGGCAAGCGGGAGACGGCCGGGCGCCCGGGCGATCGGGGGGTGAACCCGAGCGGCCGGCCACGACGACTATCTCACCGAAAGCACACGGCGCATCACTATAAGTTCTTCGACATGCCGCTGCGGTGAGCAACCGTGCCGGTACGAGCGTTAGAAGCCGCTTCGTCCCGGGCCCTTGCCGGCTGCCCCGGCTCCGCCTCCGATGGCTCGACCACCTCCGGCCGGCCGTCCAGGGGCGCGACGCCGTCCCCCAACCCGCGGTCGTCGGGGGTGGGTCGCAGCACGCTCTCAAGTTCGTCCACGGACCGGTCTGCCGCCATCCGATCACGGCCGAGAGCGGCGATTCCGGCCGCGACCAGGACCATCGCGACGATGAACGCCGCGCGGCGGACGCCGTCGGGCGCCGGCTCGCTGAACAGCGTCAGGCCCAGAGTCACCGGCAGGAAGGCGGAGACCCCGCTGGTCACCGGGAAGGCGATGACGGCGGCGCGCCCTTGCAGGCCACGCTGCTGAAGACCGAGCGCCAGCACGGAGAACAGCACGAGGACGTAGGGCGTCGGAGTGGTGAGCAGGTCCACCAGCGTGGACTGCCCCTCACGTCGTTCGTTCACCGCCAGGCCGATCTGGCGGGTCGCCAGCGTGGCGATGGCGTAGCTGACCCCGGCCGCGGCCCCGAATCCGAACGCGGCACCCGCGACCATCTCCCGCACCGCGGCCAGGTTGGCGAGGGACGCGCAGAGCAGCGCGAAGACCAGACCGAGGACCAGGAAGGCCAGCAGGACATCGGTGCTGGCCGAGCTGCCGACCTCCGCTCGGCGCGTGAAGGCGAAGGCGAGCAGGCCGATACCGCCGACCATCGCGACCACGCCCAGCCAGCCGGTCAGGCTGATGTTCTCGCCGAGCACCCGCTGCGCCAGCAGGGTGAAGACGATCATGTCGAGGGCCATCACCGGGGCGACCATCGCCACCGGGGCCACGGACAGCGCATACACCTCCAGCAGGAACGAGCCCGCCTCCACGGCGAGGCCGATCAGCCACAGGGGGCGCAGCACCAGTCGGGCCAGCAGCGCAAGCCCCAGCCCCGAGCTCTCCTCCTCCCGGCGGGCAGCGCGGGCCTGGACGAGCGGCGCGATCCCGTAGAGAGCCGCCGAGACGACCGCGGTCGGCAGACCGATCACCAGGGCTCTGCTCATGTCCCGTCCAACATCGTGGCCCTCGGGATCCGTCCCGAACCGTGGGTTCGCCTCACCAGTCCGCGCCGAAACCGATCTGCGCCAGAGCCGCCCCGAATGCCCGCTCCCACGCGTGCGGGCCGATCGCCACCCGGTCCGACGGTGGCTTGACCCGGTCAAGGCACGCGAGCGCGGATCTGGTCAACGACACCGGGTCGGTGTTCGTCACCTCGGCATGACCTCGCTCGAGCTCCTTCTGAAGGTTATCCCGGCCATGCCCCGGCACCACGTCGAWGAGCAGCAGGTCCCGGCCGATCACCCGAGCCTCGCTGCAGGTGTCCCCGGACGACGTGACGACCAGGTCGCTCGCCGCCATCAGCGCCGGGACGCGATCGGTGAAGCCGAACGGGATGACCTTGTGCTGCTGTTCCGACARAGACGCCAACCGCGCGGCCAACCGCTGGTTGCGGCCGGCCACCGCAAGCACGTAGATGCCCGCCGCGGCCATGGCCGCGGCACCCTCTACCAACGGTCCCAGCCCCCAGGAGCCGGACATCAGCAGCACGCAGGGAGCGTCCGCGGGGATGCCGAGCGCGGCCCGCGCCTCCTCCTGGGTGGGCGGGTCGTAGAAGGGTTCCCGGACCGGGGTCGGGACCACCGAGATCAGCGCGTTCGGCGAGAACCGCCGCACGTACCGGGCGGCGGTCTGCGAGGTGACCAGGTAGAGGTCGGTGTTGTCGTGTACCCACAGCCGGTGCACGCAGCAGTCGGTGGAGAACACCGCCGTCACCAGGCCGGGGAACTCGGCCTTGACCCGGCTGGCCGCCGCGGCTCCGGTAGCGAAGATCGAGATCACGAGATCGGTCGGCTGGGCGGCCAGTTCCTCGCGCAATGCCGGGACGACGAACCGGCTCGAGGTCCTCTCGATGGCCTGGGCGAGCCGGCCACCGGTTCTCATCTGTGAGAAGTGCACGGCATCATACAGGCCCGGAACGGCGATCATGCCACGGAAGACCTTCTCCCCCCGGGAGCCGTTGCGCCCACCGAGCATGCGCAGGCTGTCGGCGGTCCGGGTGGTGAACCCGCGCCGGGTGAGCGACGCGCCGCACGCCTGTGCCATCACGTCGTGGCCCATCCCGAGCGAGCCCGACAGCAGCAGCGCGCCGCCGCGTCGCGTCGGCGTCCCGGCGGGCCGGACATCGACGCCGTGCGTGCGCGGATCGGCGGGGAGGGCGCCGGCGACCGGTCCCCCCGCTGYGGCCGGCCCTGGCAGGACAGGTTCCGTGACCCCCGGTTCGCCGGCGGCTGGCGGGCCGCCGACCCCCGCCTCAACATCATCTTCGGATGGTCCATTCACCGTGCTACCGCCGATCTGCGCCATGGTCACTCCGAGGAGGCCGCGGAGATATCGAGGTCGCCGACAGGCGGGAGCGCCTGAGCCGGAGGCCGTCGATTTGCCAGATACCACTCGATGTACTGCCGGACACCCTCCGAGAAGGGTGTGGTCGGTCGCCATCCGAGCACCTCCGCGGCCCGCTGCGCGGAGATCTCCCGACCGCGGAAGTCCCCGGGGCGCGCAGGCATGTGTTCGATGGCGGTGCCGGGGAAGTACTCCTGGACGGCCCGTGCCATCTCCAGCACACTGACCGATTCGCTGCCCTCGAGGGCGAGCGTAGTGTTGGCCGCGTCGGGGGTCAGAGCCAGCACGTGCGCCTCGGCCAGGTCCCGGACGAAAACGTAGTTGCGGAACTGCAGACCGTCGCCGGCCACCGTCAGCGACTCGCCGTTCAGAGCCTTGCGGACAAAGCGGGCCAGCACCAGCTCGTCACGCATTCCGGGGCCGTAGGGGATGCCGTAACGCAGGATCGTGAACGGCAGCCCGTAGGTCTGCTGATAGCTGTGCAGCAGCAGTTCGGCGGCCAGTTTCGTCGAGGTGTAGACATGCCCGGCGCGGCCCAGCGTGATCTCGGCGTCCTCCGTCAGCGGCGCCGAACCGGCCCGGTCACCGACCGCCCCGTACACCCAGACGGTGCTGGCGAACAGCACCCGGCGAACCCCGACCTGCCGCGCCGCCTCGCAGATGTTCCCGGTGCCCTCGACGTTGAGCCGCACGGTGCGCACCGGGTCGGCGAACGCGAAGTCCACATTGGACATCCCCGCGATGTGGAAGACGGCCTCGACGCCCCTCAGCGCGGCGGTGACCGCCGGCAGATCAAGCACGTCGAGGTGCTGGTAACTAGCCCGGGGGTCGACCGGCCGGTGTTCGACGTCCAGTGAGAGAACGTCGTGACCGGCGTCAAGCAGACGGTCGACCACATGGCTGCCGATGAAACCCGACCCTCCGGTTACCGCGATCTTCATCGTCATCCGTCCAGGCTCAGGCTCTGCAGCGCGGCGGCGAAGGACGCGACCACATGGTCGGCCTCCGCCTCGGTCATGTCCGAATGGATGGGCAGGCACACGTGCCGGGCGCAGATGTCCTCGGCGACCGGAAGGGACCGGAGCGCATAGTCGCCGAAGACCGGCTGCCGGTGCAGCSGCGACTCGTAAACCTCACCGCTCAGGGAGACGCCGTGGCGTTCCTTCAGCTCCTTCTTCAGCCGGCCGCGGTCGATTCCGGGGCGGGGCAGGACGATGTACTTGTAGTAGTTGCAGAGACCATCCGGCGGCACCTGCAGGCGGGTGACGGTACCCAGGGTGTCCAGCGCGGCGTCGTACCGCGCGGCTACGGCRGCGCGGGTCGCCAGGAAGTCAGCGAGATGCCGCAGATGCACCCGGCCGGTGACCGCATGAATCTCGCTGAGCCGCCAGGCGTACCCCTGCTTGATATGGACGTTCCCGAGAAAACCGGCTTTGCCCTGGTCACGATAGATCCGAGCGGCTTCGTGAATGGCGGGATCGGACGTGAGGATCATTCCGCCMTCACCGCTCGTGATGACCTTGGTTGGATAGAACGAGAACGCTCCCGCGATCCCGAACGACCCAGCGTGGCCGTCGCCGTGGCGGCTGCCGTGGGCATGTGCCGCGTCCTCGACCAGCGCGATGCCTCGATCGTCACAGAAGGCCCGCAACTCGGCCACGTCCGGCGGGATCAGCCCACCGATATGGACCAGGACAACGGCGCGGGTCCGCGGCGTCACCGCGGCCTCGACACTGCGGGCGGTCAGGGCAAAGGTGTCCGAACTCACATCCGCGAAAACCGGCATGGCACCGGCCCGCAGCACCGCGAAAGCGGTCGCCGCAAACGTGTTCGTCGGCACGACGACATCCGCGCCTTCGACACCGTGACTGCGAAGGATGATCTCCAATGCGGCTGTTCCACTGCTCACGGCGACCGCGAACGGGGCCTCGTGAGCCGCGGCGAATGCCGCCTCGAATTCAGCGGTATGGACGCCCAAGGTCAGCGCACCGGTGGCCAGGATCTCGGTCGCGGCCGATGCGATCTCCGCGCGATCCTCCGGTGAGAAGACGATACGCGCCGCAGGGACATGCACCTGTTCACCCCTACCTTCCGAGTCATTCCCGTGCGAGCGAGCCGGCCAGCCCCCATAGCGGCTGCGCCGCGACGAAGGACCCGGTCGGGACGAGCCGCGGCCTTCGCGGCATCACCGACTCCGAATTCCGCCGGCCTCCCGCCAGCGACCTACCGCGCTCCCTCCGACCCCTACGGAGGCAACCATCGGCTTTGTCGGTACATGCCCAAAACAGGCTATCGATCCCGATCGCCGGCATGTCCGCAGCCCATGGCCACTCCCCACGAAACATCTCATATCTGTCCGAACGTAGCCAGACCTGTCAGCAAGGCGATATTCCCGCAAGAGGGGAAAGGCATCCGTCACTAAAAACCGCCAACCCGCAACACGTGGTGATCGACGGCGACGCCACTCACCGCGACGACCACGGGGCCGCCCACGGCGACCCAGACCTGCTCCTCCAGCACCGCAGCCGTCCGGACCTCGTCGTTACGGCACCGCCGTTACGACACCGCCGTTACGACACCGGTCCCGACCAGCCGCTTCCCGGGCACGGCCAAGGCCGGGAGACCTGCATCGTCGCGCCTCCGATACCCAGCGCAACGCTCAATCACTCCGAGTAATACTCTCCCAGGTAGCCACGGAGGCAGCGGACGCCACCCCGCTGTCCGTTCCTGTCGATGAACCGCGACCTCGACCGAGGACGCAGGGCGGGAACGAGYAGACACTGCGGCAGACACTGATCGCCACGCGAACCACGCCCGTGGGCACGCGGACGACGATCAGTTGAAGACGGATGAACCGGATGGATGACGCGGCCGGCCGGGGCTGACCGGCTGTCGAGAAATCACCCGGTCGGAGTGGGCGACCAGGAAAAGATCCTCAACGGTCGAACCAGGGCCGTTCGCTCGGGAACGGTCTGGATGCAACCGGACACAAGTAGTCCCGACGAGACCATCTCACCCAACGTACGGGGGGAACGCAGGTATACGGCCTCGTCGGGACTTGGTGAAAGTGTACGACCCCCATCTGTCGGGCGCGACGGGACCAAGGTCCCTAACGGTTTCCGCACCCTCGACTCTTGCCAAAGAGCGCCGCAGTGTGCCTCGTGGGGCGAGAATGGTCACGATGCCGTCTCCCGGAAACCGATCTTGCACCGGCGTGTGCCGTAGGGCGGCCAGTGGGACGGCCGCCTCCACGCCAGCCCGATTTTGATCGCCAGGGTTCTGGCGACGTCCCCCGCACCTCCGGAGACGGACGACTCGGGCACCAGGGCCGGCGGGGTCGGCAACGGGGCGGGCGGCTCGCCCGGGCCGGACGGCAGTCCCCGAAAGGTCRAAATTTCGGGCTAGATTACCGGTTCTGTTGCACATGGGAAACATCAGAATGCTTCGCTGCACCCCGTGCGGCGAAGGGAGTGGCGGCGGTCACGGGAATATCCGCGGCGGTGGGATGCCCGTGGCACACGACGCGTATTCCCGGGAACGGGTGTGACGCCGCACGGGGCCGCCGGGCTCCGGTACCGGACCGGTCACCTCGCCGGACCGAGTGCACACGCGCTGTTCGCACCCGGCGGCGTCGGGCGTCCTGCGCATCGGCCGAGGCGGGTCGACCGCCGACGCATCTACGCAGGCCGGTCCAGCATTACATGATCGCCGCCCCGCGGTGGCCGTCTCATCGCCAATCCGACAACACGGCCGCGAACGGCCTGAACGCAGGCCTGGCGGTGTTGTATCAGGGGTGGGACACGTCGCCGCGGCCGGCGACGATGGAACCACCCGCCCGACGAACCGAACGGCAGAGACCTGGGATGGATGACGAAGCACCGGCCTGGTTCGAGGCCGCCCTTGACCACCGACCGGAGCGGCACGAGACCGAGGTGGCGGGCGCGACTATCAGTTACCGCTGCTGGGGCAGGGGCGGCCGGCCGGCGATCGTGCTGGTCCACGGTGGTGCCGCCCACGCGGGCTGGTGGGACCACATCGCGCCGATGATTCCGCGGGAGTACCGCGTCATCGCACTGGATCTGTCCGRCCACGGTGACAGCGACCGGCGCGAGGACTACTCGCTCAGTACCTGGGCGGCCGAGGTGATCGGTGTCATCGACCACGCCAAGGTCGCCTCGCCCCCGATCATCATCGGGCACAGCATGGGCGGCTGGGTGACGATCACCACCGCAGCCCAGTACCCGGACCGGGTCGCCGGCATCGTCGTCGTCGACTCCCCCGTGCAGGAGTTCACCCCGGAGGAACGGGCGGCCCGGGACCGGACGGCGTTCGGCCCGCTGCGGGTGTATCCGACAGCGACCGACGCGCTGGCCCGGTTCCGGGCGGTGCCGGAGCAGCCCTACGTGCTGCCGTTCATCATCGATCACGTCGCCCGGGGTTCGATCGGGTCGGTCCAGGGCGGCTGGACGTGGAAGTTCGACCCGAAGGTGTTCGGCAACCGGACCCCGTCGCCCGAGGTACTACGCAAGGTGCACTGCCGGGTCGCGCTCTTTCGGGCCGAGAAGGGCCTGCTCACCCCCGACATCGGTGTCCAGATGTACAACCTGCTCGGGCGGGTGGCACCGGTGATCGAGATCCCGCTCGCCGGCCATCACGTCATGCTCGATCAGCCGTTGCTACTGGTCACCGGGATCCGGACGATCCTCGCCGACTGGGAGCACTCCTCCCCGCAGGAACGGGTGGACTGACGACCGGGTGCGCCGGCCGCGGGCGCGGGAGCCCGGCGGAAAGCGGACGAGACGGTAATTCGTCCCAGGTGGCGCGACTGCCGGGGTTAAGCCGCCGATCCTAGGGAATCCGCAGATCGTACGTTGTTCCGCGGGTACGGCTACGCGGACGCCCCGCCAGGAGAAGCCGCAAGGAGAACCCATGAGGAGTGCGCACCGGYGGCAGTCGGGAACGATCGGTATTCCCTACCCGGACGATAGCGCCCCATACGTGGCTGGTGCACGGGTGCGGACCTCATCGGATGCCACCCAGGCTCTCCKGGCCGCGCCGGGCCCGCCGGCTGCCGGGAGCACGAGCGGGGACCGCGGATCGACCGGCAACCACGGATCGACCGGCAACCACGGATCGACCGGTGACCGCGAATCAACCGGCAACCACGAATCAACCGGGGAGCTGGTGTCCGACGTCGTCTCGGACATCTCCACACTGTTCCGCCAGGAGCTCGCCCTCGCCAAGGCCGAGATGCGCGAGGAGGTGRAGAAGGCCGGCAAGGGCGCCCGCATGTTCGCCGTAGCGGGCGGCGCCGGTTACTTCACCCTGCTTTTCGCCTTGTTGGCCGTCATGTTCGGCTTGGGGGAGGTGATGGCGCTGGGCTGGGCCGCCCTCATCATCACTGTCGTCCTCGGCGTCGTCGCGGCCGTGCTGGCCATGAGGGGTCGTTCCACCRTGCGCACGGTCCACCCCACTCCGGCGCAGACCGTGGAGACGCTGCGCGAGGACGTCCAGTGGGCGCAGGGCCGCCGCGGGTAGTTCGTCCCCCACCACCCTCGGGTTCGTCCACCCGCCCACCACCCCGTGTCGCCACTCCCGTGCCGCCCACCACCCCGTGTTTCCGCGGAACCACCGGCAGAAGCATCAGAAAGGTCAGGTTCGCAGTGACAAGCACGAGTCCGGATAAGATCCGGTCCGACATCGAGGCGACCCGGGCGCGGCTCGGCAGCGACCTCGACCAGCTCTCCGACCGGGTCAGCCCGCAGAAGGTCGCCGGTCGCACCGCACAGGACATCAAACGCCGGGTGACCACGGCGACCGAGGCGGTCCGCCCGAAGGTCGCGGCGACGACGGAGATCGCGGCCGAAAAGGCCCGGGACACGGCGGATCAGGCGAAGGCCACCGTACGCCGGCAGCTTGACGCCCACCCGCAGCTCGCCGTGACCGCACAGAAGGCCCGCGCGACGGCCGGCAGCGCCGCGGGTACGGCCACGCAGACCGTGCACAAGCAGCTCGAGGCGCACCCGCAGGTGGCGGCGAAGGCCGGCCAGGTGCGCGACACCGCGGGCAGCGCCCTCACGGCCGGCCGGCAGAAGGCCGCCGACAACCCGCGGGCGGCGGGGTCCGCCGCCGGGCTGGCGGCTCTGCTCGTGATTCTGCTGTTCATCCTCCGGCTCCGGCGGCATTGCGGGATCGACCCGGGGTAGCGGTCCCCGACGCTCTCGGCGGCGCTCGCCACACTCGGCCCGGCGGCGCGCGATCTGGCCGCTCTGGTGGGCGTCCACCTGCTCGCCGACTGTAACTCCAAGTAATCAACTGCGCCGCTCGGCGCCCGTCAAGCCGGGAAGCGCGACGGGCGAGGGCGACGGACTACGGGTCAGATGAGACGGTCAGGGGCACGCGAGCCTGGCGGCCCGCCCGTGGCGCCACGGGTTCTCTCCCGGACGAGCGCGGCTGCCGGGAGGAACGCGGACTTCGGCCGAGAGCCGGCCGGAGCGAGGAAGGAGGAGCTGGTGGGACAGATCGAGGTCGTCGTCAGGCGGGTCGTGCCGGGCACCCCCGAGCAGGTTGTCGCGAAGCTCGCGGACTACCAGGGCGCCCGCGCCCGAGCCTGGCCAGAGAACGTCTCCGAGTACCGGGTGTTGGCGGGGGGCCACGGTGCCGGGACCCGCATCGCCTATCGGCTCCAGGCAACCCGCAAGCGGGTGCGTCAGATCGACGCGACCGTCTCCGTCCCCGATGCGAGCACTCTCGTCGAGGCGGACCAGAACTCCTCGCTGTGCACCCGCTGGCACATCGTCCACGGCTCCGGGCCGGACCAGAGCCTGGTCACGGCGACGACGACCTGGGACGGTGCGGGCGGTGTCGGCGGCTTCTTCGAGCGCGCGTTCGCCCCCATCGGCGTCCGCAAGCTGCACACCGCGGTCCTGGACAAGGTTGCCGGACAGTCCGGGGGCTAGGATCCGGCCGCCGAGCGGTGCAGGGTCGGCCATACTTCCCGCGTCGGCCCCGCCGCCATCAAACCTGCCCGGCCCATCAAACCTGCCCGGCCCACCGAACCCGGCCGGCGAGCCGGACCCGGCCGGGCTGGGGCGAAGCCCCGTTAGACGTACATGTACATCCGCACGGTCGTGCCAACCCGGGTCGACCGGAGCTGGACGAGATCGCACAGCTGGTTGACGAGCCACAGCCCGCGGCCGCCGCCCAGGGACAGGTCCGGGCGGCGGCGTCCGGCCAACCGGTCGTACAGCCGGCCGCCGTCGCGGACCTCGCAGATCAGGCAGGCGTCGTCCGTCCAGAGGCGGACCGCTCCGTGGCCCCCGCCGTGGTGCACGCTGTTCGTGGCGACCTCGTGCACGGCCAGCTCGAACTCGCCGGTCCGCTCGGCGCCCAGGCCCCAGGCCAGGGCGACCCGGATCACCTCGGCGCGGACGTGCCCCAAGTCGCGCGGGCCGAAGGCGAACTCGACGCGGGGAACGCCGAGGTCCGGCAGGGCCTCGGCCAGCGGGTCGGGGCCCGGACTCGCGACGGCGGACCCGGGCGGTCGATACCGGGAACTGATCCGGCCCAGCCCGCCCTCCACCACCGCGGGATGGGTGCGCCAGATCTCGTCAACGAGCGCCGGGCCGATCTGGCCCACGTCATAGAGGCACCGCAGCCGCCACGCCGGCGGCGCGGCGAACGCCTCGTTGAGCAACGCCTCGTGCAGCATGGATTCCCGCCGCTCCGGGCCGGACCGGGCCAGCCATGTCGGCTCGCCGATCCCCCGTACCAGCCGACCGCGCTCGACACYGAGATCCAGAAAATCCTGCCAGGCCGGAATAACCCGGGCCGGGTTACGACCAAGCTCGGCCATATCGAGAAAAGAGACGCGCTGCGCGGCCCGACCGAGGGCTGCGCGTAACTGGCGTATCCGCGGCTGTGTCACGGCTACCAGGACGGCCTCGTCGACCGCGAGTCCGGCGAGCACGAAATCGCGCGTTGCGCTGAGGAAACCGGCGTCGCCCTGATACAKGAAAGCCTCGTGCCGAATCCCGTCGGCCCCACTTCCACCGGTGACCGGGCCACAGATGGAGCCCAGGGTGCTCCCGTGGCTCACTTCACACCCCGGCGCGGCAAAACGCGGGTCGCCCCCGTGGGAACCCACCCGCCCACTCACCGCGACCTCGGCGGCGGAATGCCGAGAATACRCGCGGCCCGCGCCGGCAGCCCCGTCCCCAGTGTGCACGGGCACATCGTAGGTCATGCCGAACCAATGGGATATACCCCGCAACGCAATCAGACCGCCCAGCTCGTCAGAGCTGGTAGCGGAAACGACCCGACCAGCCCGGAACCGGTTCTCCGGCCGGGCGGACCACGCCGGGCCGGGCCGGTCGCCGCCGTGACCGCGCCACGCGGGGACGATGCCCGAGACCAGGAGGCCGGCGCTCGAGACCAGGAGGCCGCGGGAACGCGGGAACGCGGGAACGCGCACCGGGACCGCCGCCCGCGGGCGGAAAACCTCGTGATCACCCGTAGTCTCGCAGTCAGGGCGTCGGCGCGGGTCTCACCGCGCGGCGCCCGAGCGACGACGCGGCCGACCCCGGCCCGGCGACCGAAGATCGACGAGAAGGCGGATCAGGGATTGTGACGACGACATCTGTCCCGCAGCGTTCCATCCATCAGCGGATCGCCGAGGAGCTCGGCGTGCGCCAGGGGCAGGTGACGGCGGCGGTCGACCTGCTCGACGGTGGTGCCACCGTGCCCTTCATCGCCCGCTACCGCAAGGAGGCGACCGGCACCCTCGACGACACGCAGCTGCGCACGCTGGAGGAACGGCTGCGTTACCTGCGGGAGCTGGAGGATCGGCGCGCCGCGATCCTCGAATCGATCCGGTCGCAGGGCAAGCTGGACGACGCCCTGGAGGCGCAGATCCTCGCCGCCGACTCCAAGGCCCGGTTGGAGGACATCTACCTGCCCTTCAAGCCGAAGCGGCGGACCAGGGCGCAGATCGCCCGGGAGGCCGGCCTCGAACCGCTGGCGGAGAGCCTGCTGGGCGACCCCTCGCTCGACCCGTACGCCACGGCGACGGCCTACGTCGATCCGGAGAAGGGTGTGGCCGACGCGGGTGCCGCGCTGGAGGGGGCGCGGGCGATCCTCGTCGAACGGTTCGCCGAGGACGCCGACCTGATCGGCACGCTGCGCGAGCGGATGTGGTCGCGTGGTGTCCTGGTATCCCGGGTCCGGGAGGGCAAGGAGGAGGCGGGGGCGAAGTTCTCGGACTACTTCGACTTCTCGGAGCCGTTCACCTCGTTGCCGTCGCACCGCATCCTCGCGGCGTTCCGGGGGGAAAAGGAGGAGATCCTCGACCTGACCCTCGAACCGGACGTGCCGGCGGAGCCGGACGCCGCCCCGCCGCCCGGGCCGACCGACTACGAGACGCGGATCGCCGAGGCGTTCGGGATCTCCGACGCGGGCCGACCGGCGGACCGGTGGCTCCTCGACACGGTCCGCTGGGCCTGGCGCACCCGCATCCTCGTGCACCTCGGCATCGATCTACGGATGCGGCTGTGGACGGCCGCCGAGGACACCGCCGTGCGGGTGTTCGCGGCGAACCTGCGTGACCTGCTGCTCGCGGCGCCRGCCGGAACCCGGGCGACCATGGGTCTCGACCCGGGGTACCGCACCGGAGTGAAGGTCGCCGTGGTCGACCCGACCGGCAAGGTGGTCGCCACCGACACCATTCATCCGCACGTCCCGGCGCGGCGGTGGGACGAGTCGATCGCCACCCTGGCCCGGCTCGCCCGGGAGCATCGCGTCGACCTGATCTCGATCGGGAACGGGACGGCCTCCCGGGAGACCGACAAGCTCGCCGAGGACCTCRTCCGCCGGCACTCGGAGCTGTCGCTGACGAAGGTGACGGTCTCGGAGGCGGGGGCGTCGGTGTACTCGGCGTCCGCCTACGCCGCGGCGGAGCTTCCGGGGCTCGACGTCTCACTGCGCGGGGCCGTGTCGATCGCCCGGCGGCYGCAGGACCCGCTCGCGGAGCTGGTGAAGATCGACCCGAAATCGATCGGGGTTGGGCAGTACCAGCACGACCTGTCCGAGTCCCGGCTGTCGTCGTCCCTGGACGCGGTGGTCGAGGACTGCGTGAACGCGGTGGGGGTGGACGTCAACACCGCGTCCGCCCCGCTGCTGACCCGGGTGTCCGGAATCGGGGCGAGCCTCGCGGAGAGCGTGGTGCGCCACCGCGACACGCACGGGCCGTTCCAGACCAGGGCCGCCCTGAAGGACGTCCCCCGCCTCGGGCCGAAGGCGTTCRAGCAGTGCGCCGGCTTCCTGCGCATCCCCGACGGGGACGACCCGCTGGATGCCTCCAGCGTGCACCCCGAGTCCTACCCGGTGGTGCGGCGCATCCTCGCGGCGACCAGCGGCGACCTCGGCTCCCTCATCGGCAACGGGGCGGTCCTGCGAGCCCTGAAGCCGAGCGAGTTCGTCGACGACACCTTCGGCCTGCCGACCGTCACCGACATCCTCGCCGAGTTGGAGAAGCCCGGCCGTGACCCGCGGCCGGCCTTCAGGACGGCGGCATTCACCGAGGGGATCGAGACGCTCGCGGACCTGGTCCCCGGCATGACCCTGGAGGGGACCGTCACGAACGTCGCCGCGTTCGGGGCCTTCGTCGACATCGGCGTTCACCAGGACGGCCTGGTGCACGTGTCGGCGATGTCGAAGAACTTCGTCAGCGATCCGCGCGAGGTCGTCAAGCCCGGCGACATCGTGACGGTGAAGGTTCTCGACGTCGACATCCCCCGCAAGCGGATCTCGCTGACGCTGCGGCTGGACGACGAGGCCGGTGCCGGGGGCCCGGGCCGCCGGGACGGCGAGGGTGACCGGCGGGGAGCCGCGGGTGCGGGCGCCGGACGCGGCGGAAGCCGTGATCATGGTGATCGGCGGAATGGCGGCCGGGGCACCGCGAGTGGCGAACGCGGTGGTGCCGGCGGGCGCGGTGCCGGTGGCAGGAACGGTTCCGGTGGCCGCGGTGGATCCAGCGTGCCGGACGGCGCGATCGCCGAGGCGCTGCGCCGGGCCGGCATCGTCAACGGCGACCAGATCACTCTCGGTGAGTCCGGCCGCAAGCGCGGCTGACCCACTGACCAGGTGACGGGTGGGGCCGGTGGGTCGGGCCGGTGGGAATCACCGGCTCCGGTGCCGCCCACCGACCCCACCCACCTGGCCCCCAGGGGTGCTTCGCGGATCGACGGTACGGATCCCCGAAGCACCCCGACGGCGGGCGAAGCCCGGTGCCGCCAGAAATACGGCATCGTCAGAAATACGGTGCCGTCAGAAAGAACCGATGATGACGCCGGTAATGGTGAGTCGATACTCGAAGGCGCTGAACAGCAGGGTGCGGCAGGCGGATATCACGCGACTTCGGTGAGCAGTCCGGTGGCAACATCGAAGATGAAGCCGCGGATGGCGTCGGTATGCGGGATGAACGGGCTCGCCTTGATCCGCGCAATCGACTGGYGTATGTCTTCGGCCAGGTCGGTAAACGACTCCACGGCCCATTCTGGTTTGATCCCGGTCTCGTCCTGGATCGAGCGTTTAAAATCGTCGTCGGTGAAGGTCAGCATGCYGCAGTCGGTGTGGTGGATCAGGATGATCTCGCGGGTGCCGAGCAGGCGCTGGCTGATCGCGAGGGAACGGATCTCGTCGTCGGTGACGACGCCGCCGGCGTTGCGGATGACGTGAGCCTCGCCGTCGCCCAGGCCAAGGATCGCGTAGACGTTGAGCCGTGCGTCCATGCAGGCGACGGCGGCGATGTGCTTGGACGGCGGCAGCGGAAGCGGCCCGGCGAAGGTCTTCGCGTAGGCGGCGTTGTTGGTCAGGTAGTCGTCGGTGACGGACATGGGTCCTTCCCGGGGGCGGATCGGTGGTGGAGGCCGGAGGTTCAGGCGGGATCCGCCGGTTCAGGCAGGATCCGCCGTGCCGGTCCAGGAGGCACGGAACGCCGCGGTGGTCGCGGCGACGGTGGTGGCGACCTCGGCCGGGCTGGCCGGGTTCGGGGCATTGTCGAACAGGGCCGCCAAGCCCGCGACGGCCTTCTCCGCGCGGGGGCGCMAGTTTTCTTCCCAGGCGGCGAGAACCGCGGCGTTGTCGGGGCGTCCGGCGATGGCGTGGCGGGCCAGGGCCGCGCTCCACGCCCGGCTGCGGGCGCCGTCGACGCCGGACTCGCGCAGCAGCTGGGCGGTCAGGCCGTCGCCGTTGGCGTCCGCGAGATCGGCGAGGGCGGTCTTGAGCAGGGTGTCGAGCGCCGGCTTGACGACGAGGTTCAGTGCCGTGAAGGCCTCCGCCCAGTCGTAGGCGACCAGCAACCGCTCCAGCGCCTCTCGGGCGGGTTGCCAGGCCGGGTCGTCTTCCCAGAACCGTCGGGTGACCCGGCTGTCGGCGAGGTCGGCGCCGTGGACCAACGACAGCGCCTTGGCCCGGTAGGCGATCCACTGCAGAGCGCGCAGTTCGTCGGCGGCCTGGAAGAACGCGGCGTTGCTGACGTAGGCGCTGGGTCCGAGTTGGCCGACGTACAGGCTGGTGATCTGCAGCACGTGGAACAGGTAGCGGGCGGGCAGGTAAAGCCGCGCGAGGACGCCCACCCAGACCGGGTCCAGGCCGGCATCCGCATCGAGGGCCTCGAAGTGGTCGACGACACCTTCGGCGTAGATCTCCCGGTCGTGCTGCAGGGCGATGTAGCGGCGGTAGTTGAGCTGGGCGGGGTCGCGGAACTCCTCCCAGTCCACGCCCCGCAGCGGCGAGCCCTCGCGGTAGCGCAGGTACCACCGGTTGATCGGACTGTTGGGATCAAGGTCGAACGGGGCCGGCTGCCGCCCGAAGTGGTAGTGGAAGTGGCCGGTGACGGTCTCGTACTCGTTGGGCTTGCGGCGGGCCCCGTCGAACACACTCCAGGTGCGCAGAGGCCTCGCCGTGGGGGAGGTGGTCATCCTCAGTCCTTCCGGTCCAGGTACCAGACGAGTTCGTCGTCGCTCACGTACCGCATCCGCCCGGCAAAGCCGGCGAGGGCGGGTTCGAGGGTGGCGAGCGGGACGGACCGGCCGGCGGCCTCCTCCAGGCTGGTGCGGGTGACCCGCAGGAAGCGGGGCGCGTTGATGCGCACGTAGCCGTTGCGGTCCTCCACGACCAGCGTCTGGTCGGGGTTGTCCTTCTCGATCGCGGCGTGCAGTGCCTCGACGACGTCCGGATCGAATCCGCGGACGATGGGGCCTACCAGGCGGCTGGAGTCGGCGGTCATGAAAATCGTCTCCCCGTCGGGGCCGCGGTCGCATCGCCACGGCAGCGGTGGTAGTGACGTCGGCCGTCGGGTGGGATCCCGACAATGATCCGCTCGCCGTCGGCGCGCACCGGGAAGCTGTACAGCCGGCAGTCGCTCGGGTTGAGGCTCTCGCCGGTCGCCAGGTCGAACTCCCAATGATGCGCGGCGCAGGTGAGCACCCCGTCCTCGACGGCGCCGTTGACCAGCGGGAACCGCGAGTGCGGGCACACCGCCTGGTACGCCCGTAGCGCCCCGCCGGGCAGGTGTGCCAGCAGCACCTGCTCGGCGCCCGCGGTCACCTCGAGCACATCGCCTTCCCACACCTCGTCCAGCGAGGCGACGTCGGTCCACGCCACTGTGGTGCCACCCGCCGACGCACCACCCGCCGACGCACCGCCCGCCGACGCACCACCCGCCAACGCGCTACTCATCGAAGAAGGCTTCGACATGGTCGAGCGGGCCGACGCCGGCCTCGCCGATGCGCGCCTCGCGGGCGAGCACCTGACCGTTGTGGCGGATCCCCACCGGCGCGTCGCTGGCCGGCAGACGCCGGCCCACAACGTGGTGAGCGATCTTTTGGCCGACGACCTCGACGGTGTCGGCGTCGTCCACCGCCACCAGCAGCGACACGAAGTCGTGTTCGAAAACCGCGCTCAGCGGCAGCAGAGCCATCGGGCCCCCTCGGAGTGCTCGTGGACGTACTCGTGGACGTACTCGTGGCAGTGCTCCCGCGCTCCGGGGGTCACCTGTGCCCAAGACGTCATCGCCGTGCCGCCCTGGCGCCGGTTGCGCCCGCCGCCGCGGCCTGCGCCCAGGCGTAGCCGGTGGCATCCTGTCCCTGCTCGGCCGGCGACAGCCCCATGTAGGCGAGCACGCCGCCGAGGTCGGGCGGGCTGATCTCGCCGGCGAGGAACCGGTCCACCAGCGACCGGTGCCCGGCGAACCGCTCCGGACGCCGCGCGAAGATCCACTTGCAGGGTTCCGAGCAGAACAGGTAGTCACGGCCCCCGTGGGTGTGGCGCAGCGGAGCGGCCGAGGCCAGCGCGCCGGCCTCCACGCCGGCGGCCCGCACGATCGGCAGCTGGCACAGATTGCACACCAACGGCAGCGTCYCCGGGAAGGTGGCCTCGACCTTCCCCGCGCGGATGTTGTCGCCGATGACATCCCAGTACTTGCCGAACGTGCGGTTCCAGCCCGGGTACTTCTCCTCCAGCCACACCCGCTCGTCCGCCGAGACGCCGGCGTCCGGGTTCCACCAGACCGTCGGCCGCCAGTTCCACACCCCGAGGTGAATCGCGTGGTGGTACCAGGTGAGTTCGTTGACGAACTCCTCCCAGTACCACGGATACTCCAGGCCAAAGTCCCGGAACTGGTCGGAGAACTGCTTGATCACCCACTCTTCGATGAATTCCTTGAACGACATCGTCCGATGCTCGAGCGGGGTGTAGTAGTCCATCGACAGGCCGGTCAGCAGCGCGAACACCCGCCATGACCGCCAGAACATGTGATCGATGAGGAACTGGCCCCAGTCCTTGTGGCCGCCCTCGGCAAGGATCTTGATGGTCGGCTCGCCCTGCTGGGCATGGCGGGCCTCGTCCGTCTGGATACTGGAGATCAGCGATCCGAACTCCAGGTCGCCCACCTTGATCGCGTCGGCCGCCATGCCGAGGAACTGCAGGTTCGTGAAACCGGTCTCAAGGGTGAAGGTKAGCTGCAGCGCGATCGACAGMGCGTCGTTGGCGACGAACATGTCGTCGAACAGCTGCCGGACCGCGAGCACGATCCAGTCGTTCGTGTGGAACGCCTTGAGCGCCCAGTCGGCCCGCGGCTCCTTCCCGATCAACCCATAGGGGAAGAACGCCTGGATCTGGCCGTGCCGGACCTCGTCGAGCGTGCCGAACGTCGCCGTATTGCGCCACGCCRCCGCCCGCCCGAACCGGCCCATCCGCGCCTCACCGATGGAGGCGAGGTACTCCGGCATCGTGATCGCGCCGTAGTGCGCCAGGATCACCGACTTCCATCCCGGGTCGAGCTTCTCGAACAGCGCCGAGCGGGCGATCGCGTTCTTGACCGAGTACGTCGTGGTGTCCTTCGTCACCTGGTTGTGCACGTACTCCCGATAAGTGATCTTGTATGGCTCGTCCCAGGCCAGCCACCCCTCGGCTGGGACCCGGCCCGTCCCCGACAGCTCCTCTGGGAAGACGTCCTGCTCGGACACATAGCCAAACGACCAGTTGGTGTCGCGGGCAAGGTCGTACCAGTCACTGCGGGCAAGCTTCGGCATGCTCGCCTCCTTGGTGTTCCCCCACGGACGCGGACCGAACCCGCCCGGTCCGGCGACGCTCCCGCGCCGCACGGCCCAACCCGGCATCGGCCGCTATCTCGACAATTTCAGTCGACAAGGAGAACTATGTGCGGGACGACCTTTGATGTCAAGGACTCCTAACGATCCGGTCCGGGCGGATCGGATTGCTAAGGTCCACTCGCGGGTTCCGACCTTCCCCGTTACGACCCTCGCGGCGGGTCGGCCGTCGCGAACCCGGGAAAGTCCCAACGGCAGGAGGCAGCGGTGCTGGCGATACACGCGGCGTTCGGACCGTGCGCGTGAGACCGCCCGGCACCCCCGAGGAACGCCACCCCGGACTCGACGCGAAGATCGTGGCCGCCCTCGACCGGATCGGCGAGGCCCTGCAGGTGCTCGCCCGCCGCCTGGCCGAGGCGCACGACCTGTCCCCCACCCAGCTTCGGGTCCTCGCCCGCATCTATGCGGGACCACCCCCGCCGGCCCGAACCAGCGCGCTGGCACGTGAACTCGACGTGGCCGACCCCACCGTCAGCGACGCCGTGGCGGCCCTGCGCCGCAAAGGGCTCGTAGGCCGCCAGCAGGACCCCGCCGACCGGCGTCACTACCGGCTACACCTCACCGCCGACGGCCAACGGACCGCGCACGCGGTCTCCCGGTGGACCGCCCCGGTCGAGGTAGCGACCTCCAGGATCCCCCGCCCGGACGGCGAGCACCTGCTCGCAACCCTCCTGGACCTGCTGGAATGCCTGCACGCCGAACATCTGATCAGCGTGACGCGCGCGTGCACCACCTGCCGGCACTTCGAACCCGCACCCCGCCACGCCCGACCCGCCCGCCACGCCCAACCCACTGTTCACCGCTGCGCGTTCTTCGACTACCGCCTCGGACCGTCCGACATCCGGGTCGACTGCCCGGAACACCTCACCCAGGAGGAGTTCGCCCGCCGCGGCGCCGCGGGCGGCCGGTAACACCGAACGGGGCCAACCGGGTCATGCACGTCAACGTCCACAGCGCCGCGGTCGGCCTGCCCGACGGCACGCCCGCGGGGTCCGTTGTCGACAGCTCACCGATCAGCTGCGCGAGGAGGGGGCCTGCGGGCCCATCATCACGAGACACTAGTCAGGGTAGGGCACCTCGGCGCGTGCCTTCTGGAGTGCGGCGGCCCACCAGGCAAGCTGGTTGAACAACGTCTTGGCGTAGCCGGGAGCGTCGGGATCAGCTGGCCGGCCAGCATCCCAGTTCACGAAGTAGTTCGGGAATGCCAGCCCGTCGCGAATGGTCACCGCGTGCAGCTCGGTGAGGACGTTCTCCAGGTGCAGGACCGCGTGCCGACCACCCGCCGCGCCGCCGTAGCTGACAAAAGCGACCGGCTTCGCGGTCCACTGGGTGAAGTGCCAGTCGATGGCAGCCTTCAGTGACGCCGGGTAACTATGGTTGTATTCGGGGGTTACTAGGACGAACGCGTCCGCGGCGTCGAGTCGCGCGGTCAGGGGTGCCATGCCCGCCGGGCGCGGGTATGAGTCTCCGGCGTACTTCGGCGACGCGGCGGGCAGGGATAGGGGGATCTCAAAGTCGGCGAGGTCGACGACCTCTACGTCGAAGCTCCCATGCGCGGAGGCCTGTTCGGCGACCCATGAGGCCACGACCGGTCCGAACCTCGCCTCGCGCACGCTGCCGACGACGATGACAAGTTTGCTGGTTTCGCTCATGCGTCACATGTTCGGTCGCGCCGGCAGCGGCAGCCAGACCGAGCGCAGGCTGGCCCTGATAGGGCCAGCCTCGGACGGCGTACCGAGGCCGTGCCGGTCTTACAGTGAAGAGCGTGAGTACGCCGCTGGGTGACTTCCTCCGCGCCAGGCGCGATGCCACCCGGCCCGAGACGCTCGGCCTGCCGGCAGGCCCCCGGCGCCGCGTCCCGGGGCTACGGCGGTCGGAGCTGGCTTCGCTGGCAGGAATCAGCGTTGAGTATCTCGTCCGGATCGAGCAGGGGAGCGACCGCAACCCATCGGCCTCCGTCGTCAACGCGCTCGCCGACGCGCTGCGCCTCGACGTCTCCGAGCGGGAGCACCTGCGCTACCTGGCCAAGATCGCCGCTGGCGTGTGTATCGGCCCGCTCACCCAACCTCGGCTGGAGGTCAGGCAGACAGTGCTCAAGCTGCTCGACCAGCTCGAGCCAGGGATCGCACTGGTCACCAACCGCCTGGGTGACATCCTCGCGTACACCAGTGGCTTCGACCTGGTCGCCCGACCGTCGGGGCTGCTCGATACCGACAGGCCCAACCTCACGCGCTTCGTCTTCACCGACAGGCGCGCCCGCGAGGTCTTCCCGGAATGGGATCAGATCGCCGACGAACGAGCCTTCGACCTGTGGCACGGCCCGTCGGCCGAGCGCTCGGCCCAATTCAGGGCGGAACTCGCTCCGGTCGCCGGCGACGACTTCACTCAGCGACTGAACCGGCACGCGCTACCACGGCGCGGTCCGCTGCGGTGGACACACCCCGTGGTTGGTGAACTGCGGCTTGACCGCGAGGTCCTGGAGCTCCCACCCGCCGATGCTCAGCAGCTGGTGGTATTCCTTCCCGCCGACGACACGACCGCCGACACGTTGAACCGGTTGCGCAGGAGGGGCGGTACCAGCCTGCGTGCCGTCAACTGAGCAAATATGGCGGCACGCCGCCACTCTTATCGAAGTCAAGCAGGTCCAGGTGTCCCCGTGGAGCAGTACCCGCGGGGGCTCGGTGTTCTCCGGCATCTGATCGCCGCGATCGACCGACCTGCCAGCATGATCGATCCTGGGCTCGCCCGCCACATCCGCGACGACTGTCCGATACGACACTGACGTAACGGTATGGTTGGTTTTCGTGGTACCGGAGCGCCAGGAAGGACCGAGGGACCCGATGGAACGTGCAGCGTGACGGCCCGGCAGCGAGGTCGGGCCGGGTACCGGGCTCGCCCGGGCAGGCCGTTATGGATGCCGCTGACCGCACTGACGATGGTGATGGCTGTTGTGYTGGGCGTGGCGGCCTGCTCGGATCAGCCCGAGCGTCCCCGCGCTCCGCGGCCGTCACCAACCACCACGCCCCCCTCCGCCGTGGAGCCGGCACCGTCCGGGCTGGGCTGGGTATCCGGCGCCAATGGAAACTTCCCGGCAGACGTGACCGCGTGGGCGGCGTGGACCCGCCGTCCCGTCGACCTCGCGATCGTTTTCAYGGACCGCGCCAACTGGCCGAGCATCACCACGGCGTCCTGGCCGGTCGGGGCGTTCACCCGGGCAGCCTTTCCCGGGGAGCTGTCGGTGGCGCRACCGCTGTACCCGCAGAACGGCAATGAACAGGCGTGCGCTCGCGGTGAGTACGACGGCTACTGGGCCCAGTTCGGGCAGACTCTGTCGAAGTACGGCCGCGGCGACGCCTACGTGCGCCTCGGCTGGGAGTTCAACGGGGACTGGTTCTGGTGGCACGTCCGGGATCCGCAGGCGTGGAAAAGCTGCTTCCAACACGCCGCCACCGCGATCCGGTCGACCGCTCCGCACGTGAAGATCGACTGGAACATGACCGCGCACCGCGACAGYCTGCCCGGCAGCGGCGCGGACGTCTGGTCCGCCTACCCCGGCGACGCCTACGTCGACGTCGTCAGCATCGACTCCTACGACTCCTATCCGGCGTCCACGACGGAGCAGGTCTGGACCCGGCAATGCCAGCAGCGTTCCGGGCTGTGCACCGTCGCCGCCTTCGCCCGCGCCCACGGCAAGCGGTTCGCCGTCCCCGAATGGGGACTGGTGCGCTCGACCGGCGGTGGCGGCGACAACCCGTTCTACATCGAGAAGATGCACGAGTTCTTCGCGGCGAACGCCGGACTCCTCGCCTACGAGGCCTACTACAACAACGCGGAAGCTGACAACGTGCAATCCTCCCTGCACAACCCGAACCTGAGCCCGAACAGCTCCCGCCGCTATCTCGGCCTGTTCGGAAAGGACTGACGGCGGCGCCGGCGCGGACGTGGCCGTCGGCGACGTGTCCGCCTGCCAGCAAGCCGAGGGTGATCCCCGGGGGCTCTGTTGCGTTACGGGGAAGCTGGGCATGCCAGCGGGCCGGGGCGTCTGTCGGTCAGATAGCGGTAGCGAGTTCGGTGAACGCGGCGGCCAGCCTCAGCTGTGGGTTGCTGTCGATCCCGAGTTCGGAAGTGGCCGCGGCGGACGTTCTGGACTAAGGCGTGTCCGGCGCTGAGAGTTTGGACCGAGCGCAGCCATTTCAGCCCGCGCGGCGTCGTGCTTTGAGTCGGCCGTGGTCGGCTTCGATCCGGTTGTTCTCCCGGGCGGCGTCGACATGGCAGGCATCCCRGGCAGCAGCTCGTCGAGGAGCCTCGGGTAGACAGGTGCCTTATCGGTGGTGATCGCCACCGGCCGCCGACCATGCGTCAGCGCCCGAACGAACGAACCGTCAGGACCGCGACGGCGCCCGCCAACTGCTGGTCGACCACTACTTCACCGCCCCCAGCTGCCGGTTCCTGTTCGTGGACGACGTAGCTGAGGACAGCCTTGACCGGGGCATGCCGGGAAGGGCGGGAGCAGTCCTGACGTACGCGGGTCTTCGCGTCCGAGAGTCGTAGGCCCAACGCTACCGGCCACCGGACAGCCTGCTCACGTTCCTCGACAACCTCTGTCYTGTCTGGTGGCGGGCAGGTTCGTGGCCGGCCGAGGGCCGTGGAGCGGGACGGAGGTCTCGTAGTAGTCCGAGCATACGGCGGGTTCGCCGGCCGGTTCGTGACCTGGGCCGCCACCGTCATGAAGACCACCGTGGAGATCGTCCGGAAGAAGGAAGGACAGAAAGGCTTCCAGCCGCTTCCGAAGCGGTGGGTGGTGGAACCGCACCCTGGCCTGGATCGYCGRYCACCGCCGCCTCGCTCGGGACTACGAACGCGACCCGGCCAGCTCTGCYACCTTCGTCCACTGGGCCATGATCCGCACCATGGCCCGTCGTAAACATTCAGCTTCATTGTTGATGTTGCTGTGAGTGGTTGGCGCTCGTTCCGGGTCCGACTGTTGGCTGATGTGTGGCGCATCGGATCTGGTGCGTGTGGTGATGTGGTGGGGTGCCGCCRCCGGAGGAGATGTCGCGTGAGGAGCTGGTTGCTCTCGTGGTGGCGCGGGCGGGGCTGATCGAACAGCTGCGGGCCGGGATCGCCGAGCGGGAGGAGCGGCTGGCTGGGCAGGAACGTCGGGTCGAGGAGCTGGCGGCGGAGGTCGACCGGTTGAGGCGGGCGGGCTCGCGGAACTCGGGGAACCCGTCGTTGCCGCCGTCGTCGGACGGGGTGCTGCCGGGCCGGGTGGGGCCGAACCGGGCTGAGCGCCGTGCCGCCGGGGGCGGGAAGAAGAAACGTGGTAAGCAGCCGGGCAGGACGGGTGGACGCTGGCTTGGCGGGAGGACCCGGACCCCGGGTCGAGGCGCATTTTCCGGTCGGGGTGTGTGACTGCGGGGCGGCGCTGGCCGGGGCGAGGCCGGCGGGGGTCGCCCGTTCGCACCAGTCCCACGATCTCACCCCGGCCCGGGTCGACCGTGACCCAGCATGATCTCTACCGGGTCGTGTGCGGCTGCGGGCGCCGTCATGTGGMCGCCCGGCCCGGCGGGGTGACCGGGCTCGGCGTCGTAGCCCRCCGCCTCGACGATCTTGACCTGCTCCGCGAGGTCCTCGCCTACCTGGTGCTTCTCACGGAGCCGATCGACGGCCTGCCCGGCTGGTGGTGCCCCCACGGCCCCAGCCGCACGAAGGCCGGCCCGCCCGGTGGGCATGGCAACCACGGGATCGCCCACGGCATCACGGGCCCCGCCGCGCTTCTGGCCCTCGCCCTGCTCGACGGCGTCCGAGTCGACGGACAGGAACAGGCGCTCAGGACGATCTGCCAGTGGCTCGATACCTGGCGGCGGCCAGCCAGCGAAGGATCGTGGTGGCCGGAGTTCGTCACGCTCGACGACCTCGACCGCGGCGAGCCCCGCCAACGCGGCCCGCTGCGGCCGTCGTGGTGCTACGGCGCTCCGGGTATCGCCCGCACCCAACAGCTCGCCGCCCGCGCCCTCGGCGACACCACCCGCGAGCACCTCGCTGAAACGGCGTTCGCCGCCTGCATCCGCGACCCGGCCCAACTGGCCCGGCTCACTGAACCCGGCCTCTGCCACGGGACCGCCGGGCTACTCGCCACCGCACGCCGGATCGCGGCCGACGCGCGAACCCCTATCGCCCTCGCACCGCTGCTGCGTCTGCACCAGGACACCGCCGCTGCGGCGGACGCATCCCCTGGCTTCCTCGACGGGTCGGCCGGGGCCGAGCTCGCCGTGGCCGGGACCACGACGTCTTGGGACGCCTGCCTCCTGCTTTGCTGACCGGAAGGCCCGACATGCACGAGACCCCATGGAAACAGCTGAACATCCGCTACCCCGGCCCGCAGCCCCGCGGGCGGGAAGACCAAGCCATCGGTCACCTGGCGCGCATCCTGCCCCGCGCCGAGGCGGACGGGCTCATCACCTCCTGGTTCTTCATCCGCAAGGGCGCCTGGCGCATCCGCTACCTGACCGCGCAGGACACGGACGGCCAGTACGACACGACCACCGACCGCCCCCACGCGCTGCTCACCGATGGAGTCCGCTGGACCGCCGACATCTACGAGCCAGAGGTCCACGCCTTCGGCGGCCCCGCCAGCATGAACGCCGCCCACGAGCTGTTCCACCACGACAGCAACCACCTGCTGTCGTTCCTCGCCACCAACCCGACCGACCGGCGCGAACACTCCCTCGTGCTGTGCACGGCGCTCATGCGCACCGCAGGACTCGACTTCAACGAGCAAGGAGATGTCTGGGCACGGATCGCAGAGCAGCGCTCGGTCTTCGCCAACCCGCCGTCGGACCCGCAGGTCTGGGCCTCCTTCACAGGCGACGTCCACCGTCTCCTCGTCGGCGAAGCCCGCGCAGACCTCCTCGGCAGCTGGCTCGACGCGTTCGAGGACGCGGGCGGAACGCTCCGGAAGCTCCGCGAAGAGGGCCAGCTTACCCGTTGGATACGTGCCATCATCGCACTACACGTGATCTTCCACTGGAACCGGCTCGGCCTCCCCGCCCGCGCACAGGCCATCCTCGCGACTGCCGCCCGGCAAGCCGTCCTCGGTCCCGCCCATCACCTTGATCGGCTACGCCCTGACCATCCCCGGCTCCTACGCTCAGGGTCCGCCCTGTGACACCTTCTAGCGTCGCCGTGCGCGCCGCCGTAGGGAGACTTCGTCGATGGGTCCCGGCGTCAGACCTCGCCAGCCTGCGGGGGCCCGAGATGGCCGGTCACTTCCACCCAGTCGGGCTCACGGTCCGTGCCACGGGCCACGACGACCATCAACCGCCGCCCGACGGCAACCTGGAGCCGATCGAAGTCGCGGCTGGCGGCGCCACRCTGCCGGCGGTAGGCGCCCAGCTGCGCGGGTTCCAGCGGCCGGTCGAGGACGCCGAGGAAAAGGCGCAGGTTGGAAGGGCCGACCAGATCCGCGGTCACCCACTCCCCGCGCACGGTCCGGCCGAAGGCACCATGTTCCCGGCCCCGCGTCGGTGGCGGCGCGGTCGCGAACAGCCGATCCTCAAGCGCCGCCGCCCTCGCCATGGCCCGGTTCCGATCCGGCGGGATCTGCCCTGCCCGAGCCGGCCCGCTGGGCGCATCAGGACTCGGCGCGTACGAAGCCGCGCTGGCCGGGGGCCTGATATCGAACAGGTCGACATCGTCGGTGATGACTGCGTTACCGCCGTCCCGGACGAGCTGGTAGCCGTCGACGGCGGAGTCCGCGATGGACGGATCGAATCCGGCGCGGACCAGGTCAGTCCGCTGGCGACCAGCGCCTGTTCGCCGGCACGGTGCCTGGGCGAGGGCAGATTGTCGGCGTCATCGGCTTTCCCGCCGATGGCGGACAGCTTGACAACCTTCCGGACGCCGTAGGCACGGGCCGCCTGAATCATGGCCAGGTCATGCTCGGCGACCGAGCCGGTGGGGCTCGGAGCGGTCAGCAGGAAGACGCTGTMCACACCAGCGACCGCGCTGTGGAGCGAGTCAGCACGTTCGAAGTCGGCCTGCACGACATCGATCAGCGCGCCATCAGGAAGACGGAGACGGGCTGGTTCTCGCGTCATCGCCCGAATCCGGGCGCCCCGGCCGACTAGGAGGCRCAGCACCTCGCGACCGACGGTGCCGGTCGCACCAGTAATCAAGATCATGGGACCATCGTGGTGGCGACGGACCGCGGTTTCTAGGAAATTCCGGCACACCGGTACAGGAGTTGACCTACGAGAAGCCCCGTCCCCAACGACTACTGTGGTCACCGGCCTCACCCGGGCCGCCTACCACCCGAGCAAGGCCATCCCTCTGTGCATCCAGGTGCGGATCACCATCGGCTTCGTGCCGACGGTGCTCGGGATCGCCGCGGCCTGGGGGCCGGCAGCGACCTGGCCTGCCTGCCGGTCTTCGTGTTCTGCCTGCTCCTGCAGCGCCACATCGTCGGGGGCGTGGCGCGGCGASGCTCACAGTCGGCTTGTCGACGTCCTGCTCGGCCATGCTCAGCGGGCGCGTCCGCAGCGGCACGATACGTCCCGCGCCCGAGTGGACCACTGCCCCTCGCGGTGCGGAGCTGCCCGCGATGATGAAATGACCGGCCGGCGAGCCGGCGTCGACCGTGTCTCTACTCTACCAATGACAGATACCCTGATCTCCCAATAGCAGCAGGCCGTCAGGTCTGCCAATCCGACCGCCAGCAGGGAGCACCGCACCACGCGGATCGCGATCGTGTTGGACGGCTTGCGCGTGGCGCGTGGCGCGTGGCCGAGGGCCATCTCATGGCCTGGGCGACGGTACTCGGATCGCCGCGGGTAGGCACCGGCCGCCCATGATCCTGTTTACCCGACGGCACGGCGGATGCCGCCGATGACAAGACGCAGGCCGAAGTCGAAGTGCTCCTTCTGGTGCGGAGCAGGGAGATGGTCGAGCGCAGCGAACAGCTGCGGGTGACGTCGTGGACCGACCGGGCCAATGAGCCGTGCGGCGCTCGCGGACGGATCGGGCAGAGCGGCGGCGAGTTGTTCCTCAGTTGTTCCTCAGTGCTGTGACTGACCACGTAGTAAGTGATCGTGTCCGTCGACCACGCGGCATCTCGGCTGGACAGTCCCCCCACGCGGAGAGCGGAGACCAATTGTTCGCCGTACGCCAGCGCGTCGGGCAGGGGAAAGAAGACGCCCGCGAACAGCCGAGCACCGTCGCGGCGAGACAGCCGTGCCTCGTGCAGACGATGAGCGAGTTGGGCGACCTGGTCGTGCCAGGGCTGGCGCTCGTCGAGGTCTGACGTCACTCCGGCCAGCAGCGCGTCGACCATCGCCTCCAGCAGCAATGGCACCGGCAGCGAACCACCGCCGGAACGGCACGACAACACAAACCCCGGATTCACATCAATCAATCACCAGCATTCGACCCGACCGCCAACCGCGACGATGGGCCGGTGAACTCATAGCTGACGCACAGGTGCCGTAAAGGCCAGGTTCAGCTATCCCCGCGATGCTTGCCGCCGTGCAGAATCAGTTGCCATCCGCGAACGGCGGCTCATGATCTCTCCAGTCCGGCTGATCGCGCGCCACCGGTGGGTGGTCGCCACGGTCACGGCAGTCGTCGTCGCCGCGGCGGTCACGACCTACGTGTTCACCCGCGGCGGTTCGTCCGGGCCGGCCGCCTCCTCGTCGCGGACCGTCGCCGCCAGCATCGGGACCATCAAACAGTCGATCACGACGACCGGAACGATCGAACCAGCCACCGAGGCAGCCCTGAACTTCACGGCGGCGGGGAAGGTCACCAGCGTCCTGGTGGGCGAGGGCGACCCGGTGAACGCCGGCCAGCCGCTGGCGACCATCGACTCGGCGTCGTTGACCGCGAGTCTCGTCCAAGCCAAGCTAACGCTGGCGAACAGCCAGGCCAAGCTAGCCTCCGACCAGGACTCCGGGGCGTCCAGCACACAGCTCGCCGTCGATCAGGCCTCGGTGACGACCGCGACCGACGGGGTGTCGACCGCGCAGGCCGCGCTGGACGGCGCGACTCTCACCGCACCGGTCAAGGGTGTCGTGGCGAGCCTGTCCCTGGTGGTCGGCCAGCAGGTGGCGGCATCCTCCGGCGGGAGCGGATCAGGCCAGTCCGGCGGATCCGCGAGCTCGGCAGGCGGGTCCGGATCGGGCGGCGCCGCCTCGTCCGGCCTGGGGTCGGCCGCCGGGTCGGGGTCGGGGTCGGGCTCGGGGTCGGGCTCGTCCGGCTCGTCGTCCGGCGCACAGATCCTGGTGATCAGCACCGACTCGTGGATCGTAAACGCCACCGTGGACTCCAGCGGGGTCGGTCTGATCGCGAAGGGCGACCAGGCGACGATCGTGCCGGGCACGGGTGGCACCGGAGGCGTGCCGATCGGCCGGCTCCCCGGTGGCGGCGGTGGCGGCGRTGGCGGTGGAACTGGCGGTAGCGGCGGGCCGGGAGCCGGTTCCGGTCCCGCGAGCCAGGGCGGTGCGGGCACCTCCGACGCCGGCAGGAACACGGTCTACGGGACGGTGTCGTCGGTCGGCCTCATCGCGTCGAGCTCCGGAGGGACGGCAGCCTTCCCGGTTATGATCAAGGTGACCGGCAGCCCCGGCGGGATGCACGCGGGTGACACCGCGACAGTCTCGTTGACCTACAAGCAGCTCGGCGACGTTCTGGTCGTCCCGACAGCGGCGATCACTCAGGCCGACGGCAAGCCCACGGTCTACGTCCTGTCCAACGGCAGGAAGACCGCCACGACCGTGACGACCGGACCCACCGGAGGCGGCTTCACGCAGGTCGTCTCCGGGCTGTCGGAAGGCGACAAGGTCGTGGTCGACACCCCGCAGGTGGCCACCCGGAGCGGGTCCGGAACCGGCCCGGGCCGGGCCACGGGCCAGGGCGGTACGGGCAGGTTCGGGGGCGGTGCCGGGTTCGGCGGCGGAGGCGGTTTCCCCGGAGGCGGGGGTGGCGGCTCCGCTGGTCGGGGCGGCGGCTTCGGCGGGGGTGGCTGAGGTGGTCGGGACAACGGAAAACGAACTGGCCTGGACGCCGGAGGAACCGGCAGGACAAGAGCAGACAGGACAAGAGCAGGCAGGGCAAGAGCAGGCAAGGTCGGGAGGGACGGCGGGTCCGGCGACGCCGCTCCCGCCGTATTCGGACAACGACACCCTCGTCGTCAACGCCCCTGTCATCGAGCTGGACCAGGTGACCAAGTCCTACCGGGCGGGATCGCTGGACGTCACGGCGCTGCGTGGTGTCTCGGCCCGGATCGGAACCGGCGAGTACGTCGCGATCGTCGGGCCGTCCGGGTCCGGGAAGTCGACGCTGATGCACATCATCGGCTGCCTCGACGTGCTCACCTCGGGCAGCTACCGGCTCTCTGGGGAGGACGTCGGCGGGATGAGCGAGGCCGACCTGGCCGAGATCCGCAACCGCCGGATCGGCTTCGTGTTCCAGCAGTTCAACCTGTTGCCGTCGCTGTCCGCGTGGCGCAACGTCGAGCTGCCCCTGACCTACCGGGGGATGCGCCGCGAGGTCCGCCGGGCGCGGGCCGTCGCGGCACTCGACCGGGTCGGCCTCGCCGACCGGGTTGAGCACCGGCCGGGCGAGCTGTCCGGCGGCCAGCAGCAACGCGTCGCGATGGCCCGGGCGCTGGTCGGCGACCCGTCGCTCATCCTGGCCGACGAGCCGACCGGAAACCTGGACTCCACCGCCACCGGTGACGTGCTGGACCTCCTCGACGAGCTGCACCAGCAGGGCCGGACGATCGTCCTGATCACTCATGAGCTGGACGTGGCGGCCCGGGCGCACCGGGTCGTGCGGATCCGGGACGGCCTGGTCGAGTCCGACACGGCGGCATCCTGATGGGCTGGCTGGAGACGCTGCGCACCGGGTGGGACGCGATCCGCACGCACCGGCTGCGCTCCGGGCTGACTGTGCTGGGCATCCTGATCGGGATCGCCGCGGTGGTGCTCACCGTGGGCCTCGGCGTCGGCACGCAGAACAAGGTCGGATCGCAGATCAGTGCCCTGGGCAGCAACCTGCTCATCGTCTCGCCAGGCAGCTCGACGAGCCCCACYACCGGCCTGCGCGGCGGGTTCGGCTCCGCCTCGACGCTGACCATGACGGACGCGGCCGCATTGTCGTCACCGGTCTCCACACCGGACATCGTCGGGGTCGCCCCGGTCAAGCAGGGCCAACTGACGCTGGTGAACGGGGCCACGAACTGGACGACGACGGTGGTCGGCACGACTGCGGCCTGGCRCCCGGTGCGCAACCGCACCCTCGCCGAGGGCCGTTTCCTCACCACCACGGACGACGCCCAGTCGGCGGCGGTGACCGTCCTCGCCTCGGACACCGCCGAGCAGTTGTTCGGCCGACGCGACCCGGTCGACCAGAGCGTGACGATCAACAACATTCCGTTCACGGTGGTCGGGGTGCTCGATCCGGCCGGTTCGAACACCACGAGCAACCTCGACGACCAGGCGGTCGTGCCGCTGTCCACCGCGGCGAGCCGACTGTTCGGCGGGACGACCCGCACCTCGGTCTCCTCGATCTACATCGAGGCACGTTCGTCGTCCACGCTCTCAGCGGCCTATCAGGAGGCGACCGACCTGCTGCTGAACCAGCACGGCATCGCCAACCCGGCCAGCGCCGACTTCACGATCATCAGCCAGCAGTCGCTGCTGGACACCGCGACCTCGGTGAGCAAGACCCTCACCGTGCTGCTGGCCGGCATCGCGGCACTGTCCCTGCTGGTCGGCGGGATCGGCGTGATGAACATCATGCTGGTCTCGGTGACCGAGCGCACCCGCGAGATCGGGCTGCGCAAGGCGTTGGGCGCACCACCGGCGGCGATCCGACGCCAGTTCCTGGCCGAGGCGTCCGTGCTCAGCTTCGCCGGCGGGGTGGTCGGCGCGCTGTTGGGCATCACCGGCGCCCTGGTGCTGCCGCACTTCATCGACAACCCGGTGGCGATCGTGTGGTGGGCGGTGCTCGGCGCGATCGCCGTGGCCGTCGCCATCGGTATCGCCTTCGGCGTCTACCCCGCTAGCCGGGCCGCCCGGCTGGCTCCCATCGACGCACTCCGCAGCGAGTAGCCATCCCAGGACGAGGATCGAGATCTTGACTGGTCAAGCACCGCTCACCAGGTCCCTGACCGGCGGCCGCCCGACGCGGCTCGCCCTCGCCGCCGCCACGACCATGCTGGTCGCGGCGCTCGCCGGCTGCGGTGGCTCTTCGACCGCGGCGTCGGCACAGGGCAGTCCGAGCACCGGCCAGCCGGGCGGCCCGCCCGGTCAGGGGGGCCGTGGATCCGGCGCCGGCGGCCCGGCCGCGTTCGGCACCATCGCCGAGGTCGACGCCGCCAGCGCCAGCTCCGGCAGCATCGAGGTCCAGAGCCAGCCGTCGGGGCAGGTGACGGTGAAGTTCACCGGGACGACCACGTTCACCCAGATCATCGCCGCGACCCTCGCCGACGTCAGGCCAGGGGTGTGCGTCTTCGCCGCCGACGTGCCGACCGGGAACGGGGCATCCGGTTCGCCGGCCGGCGGCGCGGGCGGCACCGGTGGCACGCCGGACTCGGCGGCGCCCAGCCCCAGGCCGAGGCCCACCTCGTTCACCGCCACGACGGTGCTGATCAGCCAGCCGGTCGGGGACGCCTGCACACAGCCGACCGCCGGGCGACGGCCGACCGGCCAGCCCCGGCCGAGCGGCAGCCCGCGTCCGCGCTCGCTGGGCACCCGAGGGCCGGGAGGCTTCCGAGACGAATTCGGCGCGCGCGCGGAGGGCAAGGTGGCCTCGGTGTCCGGCTCGACCATCACCGTCACCGGCAGCGGCAGCGGCAGCGGCAGCGGCAGCGGGGCAGCCATCACCTACACTGCGCAGGTCAACGGGGACACCAGGTACACCCAGTCGGTCACCGCGGCGGCCAAGGCACTGGCCGTCGGGCAGTGCGCGACCGCGAACGGCCAGACCGACGACACTGGCGCCGTCACGGCGACCCACATCACGCTGAGCCCGAAGACGAACGGCCGCTGCACCGCCGGCTTCGGCGGCGGCGGCTTCGGCGGCGGCGGCTTCGGCGGCCAGGGGGGCGGCAGTGCGGGCTCCGGCGCCACCGGCTCCGGTCGCACCGGGTCCACAAATGCCTGAAGGGGCAGTGTCCGAGAAGGCAGCGCCTGAGGAGAAGCCGCGGCCGTCGCGCCGCCGGTTGGGTCGGCCCCGCAAGGTCGTGGTGGGCGGCACGGCAGCGGTGCTGTTGGSTGGTACCGGCGTCGGAACGGGGCTCGCGGTCACGGCGGGCCCGGGGCCCTCCTACCGGCTGGCCACCGCCAGCATGGCGTCGGTGACCCAGGCCCTCACCTCGGTCGGAACGGTGGCCACAGTCAACAAGGCGACACTGGCGTTTCCGGTCGCCGGAACGGTGACCGCCGTGCCGGTGGCGATCGGTGACCAGGTCACGGCCGGGCAGACGCTGGCCGGCCTGGACCCGGGGCCGCTGCGGCGAGCCCTGGACGCGGCGAACGCGACGCTGGCGAACGCGCGGCTGGCACTGACCGCGGACGAGTCGGGCCAGACCTCGTCGGCGACCGCTTCGGGGACGGGCCCGGGCACGTTCACAGCGGCGGGGGCCGTGGCCACCTCCCTGGCAGACGTGACGGGCAGCTCGTTCCGGGGCGGCTCGTCGTCCGCCGGCATCGAACTGATCAGTTCCTCGACCGGACGCTCCCCGGCGCCGACCCCGGCGGCGGCTCCAGCCGGGACGACGGACAACGGGACGACGGAGCCGGGCACCCTCCTGACGGCGGTCACCACAGCGCAGCAGGACGTCGAGAATGCCCAGTCGTCCCTCGACAGCGTGCTGGCCGGCCTCGGCGCCGATCTCGGGAAGCTGACGTCCCCCGGCGGAGGCTGCGTGGTGGTCGCCGGGCCGCCCCGCGCGCCGATCACGTACACGACGACGCCGGTCCTCGCCGCCCCGTCGGACGCCACCGGGAAGATCAGCGGGACCGCCGGCGCCGACGACGCGATCACTCTGCTCCGGGACGGCGCCGTGGTCGCCTCCGTGACCGGTTCCTATGCCTTCACCGGTCTAGACGCGGGCACGCCGTACACGGTGAAGATCGAGGATCCCGACCCGACCGGTTCCGTTGACGCCCTCCAGTGCCAGCACGCGATCGGTGCCCTCGTCGCCAGGTACAGCACATCGCCAGGGCCGTCACAGTCGTCGGACCTGGCCACGCTGGTGTCCCAACTCGCCGCCGCCAAACTGAACCTGGACGCTGCGGTCCGCGACCTCGGCACGGCCGGCGTTCCGACAGCCGGCGTTCCGACAGCCGGCGTTCCGACAGCCGGCGTTCCGACAGCCGACGCTCCGACAGCTCCGGCCGCCTCGGCCATCCCGACCGAACCAGCCCAACCAACCCAACCAACCCAACCAGCCACTTCGAGCGCCCGTCCGCTGAGCGCGCCGGCCCCGTGGGTGCCAGGTGCGACGGGTGGGCCGGCTCCCGCCCCCAGCCACGGTCCCGCCCCCAACTCCTCCGGTGGAGGATCGACCGTCCGCTCCGGAAGCTCGGCGGGATCGTCCCGCAGCGTGGGCGGCGGTACGTCCAGCGGCGGTACGTCCAGCCGGGCGGCCAGGGTCGTCACCGCCGAGCAGCTCGCGGCCGACCAGGCCGCCATCGACGCGGCTGTCGCGCAGGTGGCGCTGGCCCAGCAGAACCTGGCGGAGACGACCCTGACCAGCCCCGTCACCGGGACGGTGGCCGCCGTCTCGATCTCACCCGGGATGACCGTCGGCGCGTTCTCCAGCACCAACGCCATCACCGTGCTCGGCGCCGGTGGCAAGCAGGTCGTCACCACGGTCCCGCTGTCCGCCGTGGACCTGGTGCGGCCCGGCGACCGGGCCGACGTCACCGTCGACGGCGTGTCGACGCCGCTGACCGGCACCGTCTCCTCGATCGGCGTCCTGAACAGCACAACCGGGTCGACCACGACCTACCCCGTCAAGATCGCACTGGCGGCGACGCGGACGAAGCTCTTCGACGGCACCGGCGCGACCGTGTCGATCGTGGTACGGGAGGTCCGGAACATGCTGACCGTGCCGACCTCGGCGGTGCACCGGGTCGGCGGGCTGAGCACGGTCTCGGTCCTGCGGAAGGGCAAGGCGGTGACCGTCCGGGTGACCACCGGGGCGGTGGGGGCCGACCGGACCGAGGTGACGTCCGGCCTCACCGCCGGTAACCAGGTCATCCTCGCCGACCTGCACGCGGCGCTGCCGTCGGCACGCACGAACTCATCGTCCACCAGAGGCGGAGCTCTGAGCGGCGGGGGCGGGCTGTTCGGCGCGGGTGGGGGCGGTGGCGGTGCCGGGGGCCGGGGCGTCCAGCGCGCCCGGGGTGGCTGAGCCAGATCCAGATCCAGTTTTCGGAAACCGTTGACAAGACTCGTGCGTCGGAGCCGACCGCGCGACCGCAGGCATAGTCAGATATCAGGACTTCTCGGCTTGTTGATCTCCGACATAGCAGCACTGGCCCGCCATAGCGATCAAAATCATCTGGTACATCGCCGCGAGCCCGCCTCTCCCGGCGGCCGGGTTCGCCCGCGACGCAGCGCGACAAACGGAGATCGTTTAGCGGGTGACGACACAATGAGCACACATCGAGCACACGCGCGGCCCGACGGACCCGCGCCGGAGGGTCAATTTTTCGAACGATGCAGGCCAAACCAATATCGTTCAAGGTTCGCGGCAGCTGCAGGGCGGGAAACCCGCCGGTTAAAAGCCCGTAGGACAGCCTGCCGTCTAGTATCGCATAGTGCCGTCATGTGTGTGTTCGTGCAGGTCACGGGCACTCTGTGTGTCCCGGGGTGCCGGCGGCTGCCGGGTGCTGGTTCGTCGTCCGGGTTCACGAGGTGCACACCCGAGCGCCTGCGCCGCGTGACCGTGGATCTTGAGTAGCCATCACGCTGGCATGAGTCTCCTACCCACCCTGAGATGGTCCAAGCCAGCGCCCTGCCCCGTCACGGACCAACCACTCTCGGCCGGGCAAGGCGAGCTCGGCCTCGGGCTGAACATGACCGGTTCCGGTGGCGCCCCGCCGAGTACGCCCTTGCTCAGGCACGCATGATCGACGCAGCGCGCCCAGGGCTCGGTGGCCGGTCACGACGGGTGCTGGCGGATCCGGCGCGAGACCCGCGCCTATGGGCTCTGGAGCGCCGCTATACTGGCGCGGTGAGGGACCGGTTTCGGTAGGTCACGGTCTTCGGAGGCAGAGGGCCAGGATCCGGTGATCGGGTTTCTGTAGGCGGCGTTCGGTCATCTCGCGACGGCCATGCCGACGCTTTGGACGCCGTGACCCGACTGATGCCGGTGGCTCGGAGCAGGCCGATTTCCCGAGGGACGAAAGCGCCCCTGACCGGACATTCTGTCAGTCGGTCTCCTGTGACGTGGCGACCTCGTAGAAGGCGTCCGCGAGGGCAAGGATGACGCTGTTGATCCCAGGGCCGTCGCTGAAGAAGTAGTCGGCCATGGTGTTGTGGGCTTCCTGGTTGTCGAGGACGGCCTCGGTGACGACGGCCTTGAAGTCGTCGGAGTCCATGAACTGCTTCTTCGAGTTGACCTGGGTCTGCCTGACGAGGTCGGGGTAGGCGAGGAGTCGCTGGACCAGGCCGTCGACGAACTCGCGGATCTGGGACTCGGTGAAGGACTCGGCGCCGAAGAGGTCGTTCATCTTGTCGATCACGACCTGGAGCGCGACGTACCTGGGCTCCTTGCGGGCGCCGGTTCCGGCGGCGCTGATTCCCTTGAGCTCGCCGTCGCCGGTCAGCGAGATGTCGACGGCGATCCGCTTCTCGTGTCTGACCCCGACCAGGACGACGTCGGAGAGGTCGACCTCGGCGGCCCAGGAGGAGTCGGCGATGACCTTCTCCAGGAGGCGTAGGAAGATGGAGAGCATCTCCAGGTGCGGGTCGCCGTAGTCGACGATCTGGCTCATGAAGTCGTAGAGCCGGACGTAGGTGGAGACGTCCTGACGGAACAGGTCGAGGGTGCTGAGCGTGACCTTGTCATCGGCCTCGATCGCGGCGGCGTAGCGGCTCGCGAACTCGTGCTTYGCCGGAGCGATCGCGGCCGAGAGCGCGTTGTTACCCTTCCGCTTCACCCACAACTCGGCGACGTTCCGTACCTGGTCGGCGGTGTAGATCCCCGTCTGGGCGAGCTTGGCGGCGAGGTGGGCGACGACGTACGGGTCGGTCTCGGTCTCCAGGGTCGCACCGGTGAAGTACGGCTCGAACGCGGCCCGGATGTCGTCGGGCGTGTTCACGAAGTCGAGGACGAACGTCGTGCGCTTGATCTCCCCGCCCGCGGTGCGGTGGGTGCGGTTGAGCCGGGAGAGCGTCTGCACGGCGGTGACCCCGGAGAGCTTCTTGTCGACGTACATCGCCGAGAGCAGCGGCTGGTCGAAGCCGGTCTGGAACTTGTTGGCCACCAGCATGATCGTGTAGGTCCCGCCCTTGAACGCCGCGGCCAGGTCCGCGCCGGCGCCGGGGTTGAGGTTGGTCTCGGTGAACTCGACGTCCTCCGCCGGCACCGGCCCCCACTCCGAGGTCCACACCTCGTYCTCGTCCATCGTCACCGACCCGGAGAAGGCGACCAGCGTGCGGTAGGTGTACGACGGATCCTCCGCGACCCGGCGAGCGATGTAGGCGTCGATCGCCTTCTTGTACTTCACCGCGGCCTTGCGCGAGTCGGTGACGACCATCGCCTTCGCCCTGCCCTCCAGCAGGTGGGCGACGTTGGCGTGGAAGTGCTCGACGATGATCTGGACTTTCTGGCTGATGTTGGTCGGGTGCAGCTTCACCCACCGCRTCAGCCCCTTACGCGCGGCGCTTTCCTCGACTTCGCTGTCGGCGGTGGCCTTACCGGCGATCTTCAGCGCGGTGTCGTACGACTGATAGCCACGCAGAACGTCGAGGATGTACCCCTCCTCGATCGCCTGCCGCATCGAGTACAGGTGGAACTCGACCGGCTTCCCGTCCGGCCCCTTCCGCCCGAACATCTCCAGCGTCTTGGCCTTCGGGGTCGCGGTGAACGCGAAGTAGGAGATGTTCGGCGAGTCGGCCCGCTCGCTCATCCGCGCCGCCAGAAGCGATTCCAGGGCGACCTCGCCGCCGTCGGCGAGGTCCTTGATCTCCTCGGCGGTGAGCACGGCTTTCAGCTGGGAGGAGATCCTGCCGGACTGCGACGAGTGCGCCTCGTCGGCGATCACGGCGAACTTCCTGCCCGTCAGCCCCTTGTCCGCCTGGATCTCGTCCATCGCGAACGGGAACGTCTGCACCGTCACCGCGATGATCAGCTCGCCGTTCCGCAGCGCGGCGGCCAGCAGCCCGGACTTCGACGTCGCGCCGGCCTTGCGGACGTCCTCCGGGCTGATCGTGGCCACGATCCTGCCGGACCCGTCGATCTGCCGGATCGCCTCCTGAAGCTGCCCGTCAAGCACCGTCCGGTCCACGACCACGAGGACCGTGTCGAAGACCTTCTCGTCGTCCACGTGCAGCCGCGCCAGCCGGTGTGCGGTCCAGGCGATCGTGTTCGTCTTCCCCGACCCGGCCGAGTGCTCGATCAGGTACCGGTGGCCGACGCCCTCCTCGCGTACGGCGTCGACGATGGTCGTCACGGCCTCCCACTGGTGGAACCGCGGGAAGAGCATGCTGGTACGTCGCACCGACGTCCCCGTCGCGACGTCCCACTCCTCCCGGGTCTCCACGATCATCAGCCGCCCGACGATGGTGAGCCAGGCGTCCTTCTCCCAGACCCGCTCCCACAGGTACGCCGTCGCCGACCGCCCCTCGGCACCTGGCGGGTTCCCCGCCCCGCCGTCGTGGCCGATGTTGAACGGCAAAAAGTGCGTCTTCTCCCCCTCCAACCTGGTGGTCATCGCCGCCAGGTCGTTGGAGACCGCGAAGTGCACCAGCGCCCGATGCCCGAACGACAGCAACGGCTCCGCCCGGCCGTTGGTGACCGGGCGCCGGTCCTTGCGGTASTGGCTGATCGCCTCGTCCAGCGACTGCGTGAAGTCCGTCTTCAGCTCCACCGTCGCCACCGGCAGCCCGTTGACGAAGAACACCAGGTCGATGCTGCGCTGATCGGCGGTGGAGAAGCGCACCTGCCGCATCACCCGCACCCGCATCGCCGCATACTGCGCCACCGTCGTCGCGTTCAGGCTGGTCTCCGGCCGGAACTGCGCCAGCTTCAACCGGCCACCACCGATGTAGACGACCCCGTTGCGCAGGATGTTCAACGTCCCGCCGCCGTGCTCCAGCGGCCTGTCGAGCGCCGTGGCCAGCACATCGAGGAACTTCGCCGCCGACCCGGCCGCCTTCAACGCCTTCCCGTACGCCGCCGGCTGAGTCTCCTCCAACCAGCCGAACACATCCGCGGGGAAGAGCGCCCGCTCACGGTCATACCCGGAGTCGCCCGCCGAGTACAGCCACCCATGAGCCTCCAGGTACGCGCAGATCTCGGACTCGAAGACGACCTCGTGGTAGTCGGCCATCAGACCATCCCCCGCACATCGACCTGCCCCGTCACCGCCGCCGTGATCAGCGCCGCGCGCCGCTCCTTCGAGAGTTCGATGAACCRCTCGGTCTCCGCAATGAGAATGTCGACCTTCGCCGCTTGATCGTCAAGATACGCTGCGACGCGATGCTGCTCGTCGAGTTCGGGCAGCCAGATCGGCGTTGTGCGCAGAACCGGAAGCCTGACGTTTGCGACCGTCGATCCGTTCGCCGAGAGTCGGAAGTGGTCTTGYACGCGGTCCGAGTAGATCTGCCAAAGCAGAAACCTGCCGACACATTCCGCGCGATCAATCCGCAACAGCACCATGCGCTGACCGAGACAGATCTGATCATGAGGGACCATACATGCCTCACCAGCAGGGGCTTCGCGCGTGAACAGAACGTCGCCAACGGCTGGCGCTCCTCCAGCGTTCCGGTCCTTCCAGGTCTCCCTACTGATGGGCAGCCCGTTCCCAGGGCGGAACTTTCCGTTCCTGACCGAGGCGGTTCGGACGGCTTCGTACTCGCCGTCGTCCAGTACCTCAGGAGTCGTGTGCGGACAGTCGACGACGTCGATACAGGCATTCTGAAGTCGCGAATTAGGCACCTGCATGTCGAAGACGCCGTCGATAAGCGAGTGGCGCCGCTCACGGAGCATTTCGATCAGACGCTGCTGTTCCTCGATAAGCGTGTCGATGCGGGCGGTCTCGCGGTCGAGGTAGTCGGCGATGGCGCGCTGCTCCCCTAGCGGCGGGAGCAGGATCGGCATCAGCCGGAACTCGTCGTTGTCGATCTCGGCCTGACCAATGCGCACGCCGCGCGAGAGCAGTGCGTAGCCGTTGGTGTAGGTAGTCGAGCGAAGAAGCCARTTGAGGTAGCGGGCGTCCTCACTATGGCGCGGCGCGAAGCAGATGTAGTGACCGGAAACGATCCCGCGGAGCGAGGAGATGCCAACCGAACCTTGCCATGCCTTCATCCGGTTGGCGACCAGCCAGCCTGGGTGGACGAGCTGGTAGATGCTGCGGTTCTCGGCAGTCTTGTTGATGTTGTCGCGCGAGTCCTTCGCCACGACGCCGTACTCGCGAAAGACGGACAGCATCTGCTCTTCCGGATGGTCCACATCCTTGATGCGTTCGAACATGGACCACAGTGGCTTTGTGGTCCAGTGCGGCGGGACCTTCCCGAGCCAGGACACACCGGAGTCGACGAGGTCGAGCCTCTCAGCGATCACCCTCGACCTCCCGCAGGAGGTCGAGGATCTTGGCGATCTGCTTGTCCAGGTCGGCGTCGATCTCGGCGAGGGGGCGGGGTGGGACGTACCTGTAGAAGTGGCGGGTGAAGGGGATCTCGTAGCCGGTCTTGACCTTGGCCCAGTCGATCCAGGCGTCGGGGACGTGCGGCTTCACCTCGGCGTCGAAGTAGGCGTTGATGACGTCGAGCTTGCCGGCCCGGCCGGCGGTCGAGYCACCGTAGGTGAAGGGGACGTTCTCGGTGTCGCGCTTCTTCGGGTCGGGCTTGCGCYGACCCTTGCGGTCGACGACCGGCTTGCCGTCCTCGCCAAGCAGGGGTCGCTCGACGGTGATGGTCCAGTAGCCGAACTCGTCGTTGCTCAGCACCTTGGAGTAGTCGGGGTCGGCGTCGAGGAAGTCGACGTACAGGCTGACGACCTTCTCGCGGTCGGTGTCGGAGATCTCACGGCCCTTGGAACCGAGGTTCTTGCGCATCTTGGTCCAGAACGAGGTGCCGTCGATGATCTGGACCAGGCCCCTGGCGTCGGGGTGCTTGGTGTTGTCGAGGATCCAGATGTACGTGGCGATGCCGGTGTTGAAGAACATGTTGGTCGGCAGCGCGACGATCGCCTCGACCAGGTCGTTCTCCAGCAGCCACCGGCGGATCTCGGAGGGGCCGGACCCGGCGGCGCCGTTGAAGAGCGGCGAGCCGTTCATGATGATCCCGACCCGGCCGCCGCCGTCCTTGGGCGCCCRCATCTTGTGGGCCAGGTGGAGCAGGAAGAGCATCTGCCCGTCCGAGGTCGCCGGCAGGCCGGGGGCGAACCGGCCGTACGGGCCCGCCTCGTCGCGCTCCTCGGTGACCTTCTTGGCGTACTGCTTCCAGTCGACGCCGTAGGGCGGGTTGGACATGCAGAAGTCGAACTTCCTGCCCTTGAAGGCGTCGTCGGTGAGCGTGTTACCGAAGGCGATGTTGGTCGCGTCGTGGCCCTTGGCGAGCAGGTCGGACTTGCAGATCGCGTACGACTGCGGGTTGTACTCCTGGCCATACAGGCTCAGGTTCGCGTCCGGGTTCTGCGCGAGCAGGTGCTCCTCGGCCAGGGCGAGCATGCCGCCGGTGCCCGCGGTCGGGTCGTAGAGGGTACGCACGATGCCGGCCTCGGACAGGTCGGCCTCCTTCTCGGCGAAGAGCAGGTCGACCAGCAGCCGGATCGCGTCGCGTGGGGTGTAGTGGTCGCCGGAGGTCTCGTTCGCGGCCTCGTTGAACTTGCGGATGATGTACTCGAACGCATCGCCCATGTCGGCGTTCGACACCACATCGGGGTGCAGGTCGATCGCCTTGAACGAGGTGATGATCTCGCGCAGGAGCCCCGCCTTCTCCAGCGCGAGGATCTCCTTCTTGAAGTCGAAGTACTCGAAGACATCCACGTCCGTCGAGAACCGGTCGAGGTAGTCGGCCAGGTTGTCCGCCAGCCCGTCGGCGTCGGCCAGGAGGTTGCTGAATCCGTAGTTGGAAGTGTTGTAGAACGGCCTGCCGGTCGCCTTCTTCACCTCGATCTTCAGCCGGATCGGGTTGTCGAACGTCCGCGCGAGCTCGCGGACCGTCTCCCGGTCGGGCTCGAGGATGCAGTCGAGCCGGCGCAGGATCGTGAGCGGGAGGATCACGTTGCCGTACTGGTTGGGGCGGTAGGGACCCCGAAGCTGGTCGGCGATCGACCAGATGAAACTACCGAGGGTGCTCACAGGGCTCCTTGAGGGGATCTCACGCGAAGACGGGATGCCGGATGCCCGCGTCCGGGCCATGGGCTACCGACGCCGCCGTGCTCGGGGCCGAAGTTCCTGGCCAGCCCGTACCAGCAGCCGAGCGGTCTGGCGGAATCGTCGACTCTGATCTCAGCCGATCCCGATGTCACTCACCCCGCCACGGCCAGGCCAGGCTGTCCACTGCCAGACCTCGGAGAACCTCTCGGTCCACCCCGGGTCGGCCTCCAGGTACGCCTTGATCAGCGGCTCGCACATGTCGCCCTCGTCCCGCTCCTCCGGCAACGCGGCACGAAGGTCGCCCGGCAACTCGCGAATCTGATCCCCACGGACGATAGTCTGCCGCACAGTTCTGACGATCATGCCAAGACCCTCGTGACACGGTCCRCACCCGGCTACAGACCGCCCTACACTGCGGCGGCCAGGTCCGGAGCAAGGCCCCAGCGAATGGCCGGTTTCCAGCCGGGCCAGAGGCCGGCCAGCAACGCCTTGTCCTTCTCCACCTGGTGGCGGCGGGTTCCCAGCCACGTGGTGAGGCCTGCCGGCTGGTGATCGACCATGACGCCAACGCCGCGTTCGACCTGGGCGGTTCGTCCACCGCGAGTACGCCAGCGACGTCAATCCCGCCCGTGGGAGARCGTCCGGCGCCGAGGCACAGCGAACATGACCCGACTGACAGTGTGGAGCGGTGCGTGAGGTTATGCCCCGTTGATCCGGTCAGCCCCCGCTGCAGGGCGCGGTCTGTGCGACAGCGATGAGCAGCAGGTGCTGGGCCGCAGCCCCGGTCCGCGTGTTGGCGGCTGCCGTCAGCTTGAGGCGGTCCAGGCGGGCTACTGAGTTTTAATCCGCGAAGTTGTGTGGAAGCACGATTATCCTTCACCTTATTGTGATCTCTGGGTGAGTGGTGCGCGTTCTGTTCGGGTAGCCGGCTGGTACGAGGTACGCGACGGGTGGCGGGCTGACCGCCACGGAACGGGATCGCCGGGAACCGGTCCGGAGGGACGCGGCCGAACGGTTCGCCCGGGACGAGCCGGTCGCACAGGTTGAAGCGGACCGGTGAAACACCGGGGCCGCCGCGACGAGCCGAAGTCGTTCTCCTGGCGGGACTATCCGGGATCTGGTCGTGGCCGTGCACAAGCGGCTGGGCCGGCCGGTCGTGCTGGTCTGGGACAACCTCAACCGGCACCTGTGCGCGGAGATGGCCGCTTTCATCGCTGCGAACACACTGTGGCTGACTGTGGTGGCGCTGCCCTCGTACGCGCCCGACCTGAACCCGGTGGAAGGGCTGTGGTCGGTACTCAAAGGCGGGCAGATCGCCAACCGGGCCTTCGACGACGTCGATCTGACCTTGAAACCATCATGATCCACGAAGTCATGATCCGACGACATCACGCATTAAAAATCAGTATTCCCGTCCACGCGGCCAGCGACCGACCACGCACTGCCGAAACCACACCGCCCGACTCTCAGCCCCGCGAGGGAGCTACCAGAGCCGCCACGCTTCGTAGTCGATCAATGCTGATTTGCTACCTCGCCGCAGCCCTGGGCCCCGGCCCACCCGCGCCAGGGGTCGGCGCGGGGCCCGTCCGGACCGGCGCTACCCGCCGAATGCGGCGAGCGCCTCGTCGATAACCGCATGACGATGGTGCAGCCCCGGCTCGTTGCGTCCGAAGACAAGCTCGGGCCGCACCCCCGACGCCATGTTCTTCTGGATGTCGATCGCCATGCGGTAGTCCTCGTCGCGCACCGTGGCGTGCGCGTACTCGAAGATCTCGTCCGCGGCGGTTCGCGTCGCCTCGTCCGTGAGATCCATCGGCGACGCGTTCTGGTGATAGGTGATCGAATGACCCGGTCCGCTCCCGGGATAGACCCGGAACACCTCGCCGTTGGCGACAGTGACCGACAGGACGATGTTGGGGAACAGTGCGTAGATCACCACGAGGTTGTGCAGTGGTTCCCATTCTTCCTCGGGCTTGTCCGCGAGGTCCGTGATGTGCCGCATCGGGAAGACCAGCCGATGGTGCGGGCCGAAGGAGTCGAACAGCGCGCAGTTGCTCTTGGTGATCAGCGCGAACGTGTCCCGGTGCACCGTGGCAAAATSATAGTTCTCGGCGAACGTGTCGAGCGCGAACTTCCAGTTGATCGGGAAGTCGAGCACCTTCTCGCCCACCGAGGCCCAGCTACCGATGTCCCAGGACGCGAGTTCCGGACCGAGCTCTCCCAGGTGGGCATCGATGTCCAGGGGACCGCTGTCCGGCTGGAGACCGACCCACAGGAATCCGGAATGCTCCGCGGCGGGCAGTTGCGTGAGACGGGGCTTCCCGGCCATCGTCGAGGGGAAACCTTCACGGCCGGGTCCGCCGACGAAGTCACCCTGGGCGTCATACACCCAGGCGTGATACGGGCAGACGAACCGCTCTGCCGCGCCACAGCCCTCCGCGACTGGCGCCTGGCGATGGGCGCAGACGTTYTGGAAAGCCCTGACCGTGCCGTCCTCGCCCCGGGTCAGAAGCACGGGAACGCCCATGACGGTCTTCGTGCAGTAGCTTCCGGGGGCCGGCAACTCAGAGCGGTAGCCGACAAGCTGCGGAGAGCGCAGGACAAGCTCGCGCTCGCGCTCGAAGCGTCCCTGGCCCGTGTACGCCAAGGCCGRCTGGCGGCGCTCCGCGGGCACCATGTCGGTCGTCTTGTCCATCGCGATTTTGAGCGCCCGTCGAGTGAGATCGATGAGCTCGTGGCGGTCGATCTGAGGCCTCCTTGATACGGCAGTCCTGATGCGGCGGTTACGTCATGCCGAGAGCACCGAAGTATCGGCACAAGATCGCATATGACGTGATAGCGGAATCGTATGTGCCTTCGGCCAAACGCCGTTGAGCCGGCATCGTCGAATTTCCAAAAGGAGCGACGGCGTCACTCTATGTGCAATATCTACAGTCATCCCGGAATGAATAGGCACCCTATGTCCTGGATATATCACCCTGCGTAGACGACGTCCGAGCGGGTGGTCAAGCCACGCGGGTGGTCAGGGCGTGCAGGTGCTGCCGGGCTGGCCGAAACCCGGYCGGGAGAGATCGAGGTCGATCCTGCTGTCCGGGCCGAGGACGCGCGGGCGTTCCAGGACGCATTCCCGATGCGTCGCGGTGTCGGTGACGGTGATGCGCTGCGGGCCGGCGTAGAGCGCTCCGCTGCTCCAGTCGGATGACCCGGTGCTGGTGCGGACGGCGAAGGAGGAGATCGGATAGCCGGTGGAGGAACGGGCGTGGCCGCCGAAGATGACGATCCGCACCCGGCCCGGTGCCGGCGGCCGGCCGCGGTCGGTCAGCTGCCCGCTGATCCGAGCGGTTCCGGGGTCGCCGAGGGCGGTGAGGGCGATGCGGCCGATGGCGACGGAGTACGTCCAGCCGTGTGTCCAATGGTCGAACCGGTCGATGTAGAAACGCGAATGGACGATCTCGGCGTCATGCGCCTGATCCGGGTAGAACTCGAACGACAGGCCGGCGGTGCGCGCTCCCCAGCCGGTCCGCAGCAGACCACCCCGGACCAGGTCGGGCTGGCTGTTGCTCATGAAGTAGCCAGCCGGGAAAAGCAGGCCTCCGCCGGGAGGGAAGCGGGAGTAGGTGGTGTAACTTCCCCGTTCCTGGCAGGCGTTGACGAAGGCGTCGCCCGTACGGGCCCGCGGGTCGTAGTTCTGGCAGGGAAGGTACGGTCGGCTGGTCGACCCGAGCACCAGGTCCACACCGACCGCACCGCCGATCGATGTCGGGCCCCCGTTTCGATCCGTGAACCCCTCGAAGGGAACCGCGACGCCCTCGCCGCGGGTGGGACCGCCGGCCGCCCTGACCGGCGACGATGTCGCCATGGAAAGTAAAATGATTACGGCCGCGAGCAGGAAAGCTCTCCTCCCGTCACGTGTCCTCGCGCTCCGGACCCGGGTACGAGCCAGCCCGCGGATCATGTCGACGTCCTCTCACCTGGGGAGCCTCTGCCATCAAGCCGATGACACACGCAGGGAGGGGTCGCGCCGGCGGTGCTTTCCATAACCGACACGCAGTCGTTGCGAAACCGCAAGGAGAATGTCCGCTCGTGATCAGCCTCCTGGAGCCCCTCGATACCCTCTCCGGCACGCGATTACGGCACGCGATTACGGCACCTGGGGAGCCGATCAGATGACGCATATGGGATGAGAGGGATGAAATGACCGGTCGGATTCCGACGGCAGTGCGGCCGCCCAGGTCAGCGGCCGGCGGAGGTCTCCGCAAGCTCCGAGACGAACGGACGGCCCTCCCGCCACGCGGCCACCTGCTCCGGCCGGCCGAAGACCTTCAGGTAGTTCTCGACGTTGGTCTCGTCGATCTCGCCCAGGACAACGGGCTCGAACTCCGTGCCGTCCTCCCCGACGAAGGCCGGCAGCGGTTCCAGCACGGTGTCCAGACTCGGATGGTAGAAGATCCCGGTCGACTGCCGGGTCGCACTGCCGCCGGCCACGACCCGGTGGCGGACGGGCCGGAACAGACCGTTGGTCCAGCGGGTGAGGATTGTCCCCGAGAACACCTGCAACGCCCCGGGCACGACGGGCACCGGAATCCAGGTGCCGTCGGCCTGTTGCGCCTGGAGCCCGGAGTACTCGCCGTGCTGGTGCAGGATGGTCACCGCCGAGCCGTCCGTGTGCTCCAGCAGGAGAAGCTTCTCCTCCTCAGCGACCGTGTCCGGGTAGGTCCAGGTCGGGTAGTCGTTGACGATCATGTTGATGTGGTGCGGCTCGGCGTCCGGGAAGCTGCCTGCCGGTAGTCCGAGYAGCCGCTCGTACAGGCCGAGCACCCGCTGGGCCAGCACCACGGCCGCCTTGGCGTAGGCGAAGGTGACCCCGCGCAGGTCGGGGTCCTCCKGCGGCCAGACGTTGCCGTGTTTGTAGAGCCCGAGCCACCGTTCGGACACGCCTGCGGCGGCGGCATCGGCCGGGTTGTCGAACTGGCCCACGGAATACCGTTCGAGTTCGAGGCGGCCGAGGTCRTCGGGCCACTGCCGCCAGCCCCGGAAGGGGTGTCCGGTGGGKCTGGCCAACTTCGCCTTCTCCGGCCGCGGCAGACGCAGGACGCGCTCGACCCGACGCTCGAAATCCTCGATCAGCTCCAGCGGAACGCCGTGGTTGACCACCTGGATCAGGCCGATCCGCTCGGCCGCCTCGCGCACGCGCAGCAGCAGGTCCGCGGGCGCGTCCTCGGCCAGCGCCGCTTCCAGGTCGATGGCGGGAATCTCGTCGGTCATGGCAGGGGCGTCCTCTCCGGTTTCTCCGACATCAGACATTCTCCTTCTCCGCCATCACCCCGGTGCCCGCCGCCGGCAGTGGCGGGAGCACAGGCAGATCGGCGGCGTCCAGATGGCAGTGCACCGCGCGGCCGCCGGGGGAGTCGGCGACGGGGGCGAGCGGCGGCTCGGACGCATGGCACACCTCGTCGGCGAGCGCACACCGGTCGGCGAAGGTGCAGCCCACCGGCCGGTCGGTCGGCGGCGGCGGTTGCCCGGGCACCGCCGGCATCCTGCGTTCCCGCCTGCTCACCCCCACCCGCGGGACGGCGGCGACAAGGCCGGTGGTCGGCTCGTCCAGGACGAGCAGGCGGGGGCTGCCCGAGGGCCGCTGCGATGCCGACCCGCTGCTGCTGGCCCCCGGAGAGTTCGTGCGGCCAGCGTCGCGCGATCGTCGCGGGCGCTGGCAGCCGCACCGCGCCGAGCAGCTCGACGGCCCGGGACCGGGCCTCGGCCCGGGATAGCCCCGCCAGCCGGCAGGCCTCCGCCACCTGCGCGCCGACCCGCACGGTGGGGTCCAGGCTGCTGCTCGTGCCCTGGTGGACCATAGCGAAGGCGTCGGCCCGCCACCGCCTGCGCTCCCGGGCGGACAGGGCCCGCACGTCCATCCCGTCGAGCACGATGCGGCCGGCGTCGATGGCACCCCCGCCGGGCAGCACGTCCGCGAGCGCTGCGGCCAGCGTGCTCTTGCCGCACCCCGACTCTCCGACCAGGCCGTAGGTCTCGCCGGGTCGGACCCGCAGGCTGACGCCGTCGACCGCAACGGCCGGTCCGCCGGACGATGGGTAGCTCACCGTCAGTCCATCGACGACAAGCCCCCCGGCGGCCACGGCCTCGCCCACCACCGGGCCGCCCACCGCCTGGCCATTCATCGCCTGGCCATTCATCGCCGCGTCGCTCATCGCCGGGTCTCCTGTTCCCGCAGGGTGTCGGCGATCAGCGCGACACCGATGACGAGACTTCCGACGGCGAGCGCCGGGAACAGCACCGTCCACCAGCCCTGCTGGAGGAAGACCCGGTTGTCGGCCACGGAGGCCCCCCACTCCGGGGATCCCGGTGGCTGGCCGAGTCCGAGAAAGGACAGGGTCGAGGCGGCGAAGACCGCGTCGCCCAGCGACGACGGCGCCTCGACCAGCACGGTTCCGGTCACGTTGGGCAGCACCTCCCGCCACAGCAGCGACCAGAACGGCTCGCCGCGCAGCCGGGCGGCCTCGACATAGGGCTTCTCCCACTCGACCAGCACGGCCGCCCGCACACTGCGGGTCACGATCGGGACGAAGAACGTTCCGATGACCAGGACGAGGGTGGTCGTCGAGCGGCCCACGAGCGCCACCACCACCACGGCCGCGACCAGATTCGGGAAGACCGCGAGCACGTCGACGACCGCGAACGACGGCCGGCGGACGAGCCGCCGCTGGTCTAGCGATCCGCGCCGTCGGCGGTGCGTCGGATCCGCCGCCGACCGGCCCGGCGCACCGCCGACCGCGGGGCCAGCCGCGACGCTCGCCGCGGAATCCACCGTGATGTCGTTCACCGCGCCCTCCCCACCCGCACGCGCGGATCGAGCGGCGCGTACACCAGGTCGGCGACGACGTAGATGCCCATTCCCACCGCGCCGAGCACGATCGCGCCGGCCTGCAGGGTCGGCACGTCCTTGCTGGTCGCCAACGACAGCAGCTGGTCGCCGACGACAGCAGCAGGTCGCCGACGACAGCAGCAGGTCGCCGATGCCCTGGTAACCGAACAGCAGCTCGACGGTCACCAGTCCCGCGAGCAGGAACTGCAGCTGCACGGCGAGCGCGCTCGTCGCCGGCACCAGCGAGTTGCGCAGCACGTGCCCTCGCACGAGCTGCGCCTCGGACATGCCACGCACCCGCATCGCCCGGATGAACGGGCTAGCGAGGACCGCGGCTGTACTCGCCCGCACGTGCCTGGCGACATAGCCGGTGCACAGCAGGACCAGGCAGACCGCGGGCAGCAGCAGATRCCGGATCGAGGTCAGCGGATCAGCCCCCGGCGGTGCCTGCGCCGACGAGGGCAGCCAGTGCAGCTTCACGCTGAAGACCACCAGCAGGACGAAGGCGAGCAGGGCAAGCGTCGCGCTGTCGAGCAGACGTTCGATCACCAGCGGGCGAACGTCGACCCCGAGCGTGTAGGAGCGCCCCCAGTCACCGGTGACGAACCCACCCAGCCAGTGCAGGTAGCGGGGCATCAGCGGCTCGTCGAGACGCAGCTGGTGGCGCAGCGCGTCCACCGACGCCTGGCTGGCCTCCCGACCCAGCACGACGCGCGCCACGTCGCCGGGGATCAGTTCGGTGGCGATGAACACCAGGAAGCTGACCGCCAGCATGGTGACGGGGATCGCCGCCAACCTCCGGGCCAGGAAACGCACCATGCCGGATCAGGCCCGGCTCACGGTTGTCAGGTCGAGGAAGGCCGACGGGTGGGCGCGTAGCCCCCTGACCCGGTCGGACCGGTAGGCCCGGACGGCCCCGGACCACACGGTGATGATGACCGGCACGTCCTCGTGAAGGGCCCGCGCGATGATCTCGGCCTGCTTCTTCCGCTCGGCGGGGCCGGTCGCGGCGTCGTAGGCGTCGGCCGCGGCGTCCAAGGCGGGGTTGGCGTATTTCGAACCGTTCCAGACCCCGTGGCTCTTCACCATCGGGATGATGAACTGGCTCGGCGTCGGGCGGCCCACCCAGCCGACGAGGTTCGCGGTGGTGAACAGCCAGGGGGTGTCGGTCTCCTGATTGCCGCCGTAGAACACGTCGGAGGTCTGCTGGTCGAGATCGACGGTGATCCCCACCTGCTTGAGCTGGTCCTGGATGACCAGCGCGTAGGCCTTGTTCGGGGCGTCGAAGCTGAGGGTGAACCGCAGATTCTCGACCCCGCGGCGGACAGCAGCGACCGGACCTTCGCCGCGTCCTTCGCGCGTTGCGCGAGGTCCTTCGGTGCGGCCGCGAACGCGGGCGCGAGAAGGTGGTCGTTGCCGATGACGCCGACCCCGTTGTAGACGGCGGTGAGGACACCCGGCCGGTCCAGCGCGTAGGAGATGGCCTGCCGGACCTCCTTCTTCGTGAACGGCGGCCTGTCGACGCGTAGGGTGAACGCGGTCAGGCTGGTACCRCTGGCCTTGTCGACGGCGATGGAGTTGCTTCCGGCGATCGGGACGACGAGGTCGGCCTCGGACAGGATCTGCGCGTCGATGGCGCCGCTCTGCAATGCCAGTAGGTCGGCCTGGGCGTCCTTGTGGAAGGTCACCTTGACGCCGTCGAGGTACGGCTTGCCGGCGTCCCGGTACTTCGGGTTGCGGCGCAGTGAGGCTCCCTGGCCGACGTCGTAGGAGTCGAGCCGGAACGGCCCGGTGCCGATCGCCTTCGTGGCGAACGTGCCGACCTTGTAGTCGCTCTTGAGCACGACCGCGTTGTAGTTGCCCGCGGAGACCAGGTAWGGGAAGTCGGAGAACGGCCGCTCGAGGTGGAAGACCACCGTGTCCGCCCCCGACACBGCCACGCCGCCGGCCTTGAGGACTGACGCGAAGGCGGACAAGGCGGCGGACTTGTTCGCCGGGTCCAGCAGCCGGTCGAACGACGCCTTCACGGTCGGCGCGTCCAGCGGGGTGCCGTCAGRGAAGAGCACGCCCTTGCGCAACGTGAACGACCAGGTGCGTCCCGCGGCGCCTGACGCGCCGGCCGCGCCCGTGTCCGCGCTGGATCCGGAGCTGCCGCAGGCCGCGAGGAACGCGGCGATACCGCCCGCGCCGCTAATAGCCGAGGGTCGGGCACAGTGCAATGACACGTACCCATACAACCTTAAGTACACGAGCGATATACGTTCCGTATGCCATGCTCGACCGATCGCTACGTCGCTACGCTAAGACCGCGGTGTGCGCACTACGATTGACCTACCTGACGATCTTCATCGGCAGGCGATGTCGATCGCGCGAGACACATCGCGGACCTTGAGCGAGACCGCCGCCGATCTCATGCGCCGCGGGCTGGGGCAGGGCCGGCCCACCCATGCCTACCTGCCCTTCGATCTGACCGTTCCCCCGGACACGCCACCGCGCGAGGTKCTCCAGGTCATCACCGCGTGCGGTGGACTGCTCAGCAGCGCGCTGGCCACCGCCGACCCCGCAACGCAGGCCTGGCATTGGGGGCCATGCGATCCCGAAGGCTTCGCGGCGATGGGCGTCGCCGAAATCCTCCTCCATACCTGGGACATCGCCGCGGGGCTGACGGTCCCCTGCCGGTTCCCAGCACCCCYGGGCATACGGGTGCTTCGCCGTCTGTTCCCCGATGCACCGGACGGAGACCCGGCTCAGGTGCTGCTGTGGTGCACCGGCCGGAGTGAGCTCGACGGCCGGCCTCGACGCACTTCTTGGAGGTGGGAGGCGACCACCAGCGCACGGCCGTTCCAGCAGCCCGCTCCACAGGTCTGACCCGGTTCAGCGTCCTGTGAGCGGTCCACCGGCCTGCCCGCGAGGTGGGCGGATCCGCTCCACTCGGCCAACGGTTTCCGGCGGCCGGGTCTGGTCGCTCGGCCGGCTGGCGGAGTTCCGTGCCATCGCCGACTCCGCCGGCGTGACGCTGCACTGCGACGGCGCGCGGCTGTGGAACGCCGCGGTCGCAAGCGCCGTCCCGCCGCGGCGCCTCGCGGCCGCTTTCACGACCCTGTCGGTGTGCCTGTCCAAGGGGCTGGGCGCGCCGGTCGGCTCTCTGGTCGTCTGTGATACCGGCCGCGTCGGCACCGTCCGGGAGTGGCGCCGCCGGCTCGGCGGCGGGATGCGCCAAGCCGGCGTGTTGGCCGCGGCCGGCCTGCACGCGCTGCACCACCATGTCGACCGGCTCGCGGAGGACCATCAACGCGCTGCCGAGCTCGCCGCGCTGCTGGCCGACGCCGCACCCGGCCGCGTCGACCCGAAGGCGGTGGAGAGCAACATGGTGCTGGTCCAGGTCACCGACGCCGGGGCCGACGGTAACGGGCCAGCCCTCGGTTCCCGCAACGACAGTGCCGTGCCCCAGGCACATCCGCGGCGGGAACCAGGCCGGGCGGGTCAGCTCGCGGCGGCGGGGGCGGGCTCAGACTTGGTCGGGCCGACCAGCTTGAACACGGCGCCGGTTGGGTCGGCGGCGACCGCGAGGCGGCCGTAGGGGGTGTCCTCGGCGGGCAGCACCACCGACCCACCGAGTTCGGCGGTCTTCGCGAGCGCCGCGTCGGTGTCCCGCACGGCGAAGTACACCGACCAGTGCGCCGGGACGCCCTCGGCCAGGAAGCCCGCCGCGTCCATGATGCCGGCAAGCGCGCCCTCGTCCTTGCCGAAGGTCGCGTAGCGGAACTCCGGGGTGTCGCTGACGACGTGAACGTCCCAGCCGAACACGTCCCGGTAGAAGCCGACAGCCGCAGCGTAGTCGCGGGTGAGCAGTTCGAACCAGCCGGGGGCGCCCGGCTCGGCAAGCACCCCGAAACCACGGTGCAGCCCCGGCTGCCACATGCCGATCGCCGCGCCGGCAGCGTCGGTCACGACGGCCATGACGCCGAGCTCTCCGACGACCATCGCCGGGACGATCACCTGACCCCCGTGGTCCACGGCGGCGGCGACGGTCTTCTCGGCATCCGGCGTGGCCAGGTAGACCRACCAGCCATCCGGGACGGCCTCGTCCGGCTTGGGYATACAGCCGGCGACCTGGACACCGTCCTTCGTGAAGGTGAAGTACCCGCCGAACTCCTCAGCGGGATCCTCCGCCGTCCAGCCGAACAGCTCGCTGTAGAACGTCCGAGCCCGGGCCGGGTCGGAGGTCATCAGGTCGACCCAGCAGGGCGCTCCGGCCGGGGCGGTCTCTCGAGTGGGCATGATGTGCTCCTTCGTGTCGTGCGGACCCGTATCAGGCGGACCGTGCCACATCACCTTGGACCCCGGCACCGACAAAAATTCCTCGGCGGCCCGCGGCGCTTCTCCGAGCTCCAAGTGCTGCCGCGTGGCATCACGCCCAGGGTGCTCACCGAGTCCCTGCGCGGCCTGGGACGCGATGGCCTCCCCACCGGTCCACATATGTGGAGGTACCCCCGCTGTGGAGGTACCCCCGCGGATCGAGTACACACTGACCCCCCGCGGGCACTCGGTCGTCTTCGGCGGGTTCGCCCCCGCGCCCGGCGCCCGGCTCAGTGGTGGAACGATGACTCGCCGGGCCGGTCGCCCGCGGTGCGCCGGCCCGGATGGGCCAGCCGGTTCACCACCCGGCGCAGGTCGGCGATGAGCAGCCCGGCGAGGTCCCGGCTGAACTCGTGACGCACGACGACCCGCAACACCGCGAGATCGGTCAGCCCCGGCGGGAACCGGTAGGCGGGCACCAGCCAGCCACGGGTGCGCAGCAGCTCGGAGACGTCGAAGACGGTGTAGTCCGTGATGTCGTCACGGAGCTTGAACGCGAACGCCGGAATGCCGCTACCGTCGGAGACCAGTTCGAACGGCCCCATCGCCGCCACCTCGGCGGCCAGCCAGCGGGCGTTGTCCCGACACGCCTGGGCCACCCGGYGGTAGCCCTTATAGCCCAGTTGCAGCAGGGTGTAGTACTGCGCGACGACCTGTGCGCCCGGCCGGGAGAAGTTCAGCGCGAAGGTCGGCATCGTCCCGCCCAGATAGTCCACCTGGAAGACGAGTTCGGCCGGTAGATGCGCCCGGTCGCGCCACAGCACCCAGCCCACCCCCGGATAGACCAGGCCGTACTTGTGCCCGGAGGTGTTGATGGACACCACCCGGTCGAGCTGAAAGTCCCAGACCAGATCGGGGTCGCAGAACGGGGCGATGAACCCGCCGGACGCGGCATCCACGTGTACCGGAACATCGGGCCCTCCGGAGGCGGCGAGGTGGTCCAGCGCGGCCACGATCCCGGCGACCGGCTCGTAGCTGCCGTCGAACGTCGAGCCGAGGATCGCCACCACGCCGATGGTGTTCTCGTCGCAGTGCGCCACGGCCTCGTCGGCGGTCAGATGCGTGCGCCCCGGCGCCATCGGCACCAGCCGTGCCTCCACGTCCCAGTACCGGGCGAACTTCTCCCAGCACACCTGCACGTTGACACCCATGACGATGTTCGGCCGGTCGGCCGGGGCGCCGGCGGACCGGCGACGCGCCCGCCAGCGGCGGATCATGGCAAGCCCGGCGAGCATGYACGCCTCGGACGACCCCGTGGTCGAGCAGCCGACCGCGTGCTCGGCGTCGGGGGCGTGCCACAGGTCGGCGAGGATGTTGACGCAGCGTTCTTCCAGCRCCGCCGTCTGCGGATACTCATCCTTGTCGATCATGTTCTTCGGGGCGCACTCGGCCATCAGCCGGTCGGCGTACGAGTCCATCCAGGTGGTCACGAACGTGGCCATGTTCAGCCGCGCCTTGCCGTCGAGCATCAGCTCGTCGTGGACAATCTGGTAGGCCGTCTCCGGCGCAATCGACTCCTGCGGCATCCGGAACCGCGGGACTACGACCTCCTCGCCCAGCGGGGCCAGGTGCGGCCGTACGTCGACCGTCTCCTCCGCCCGATCACCACTCGCCTGACGATGTAGAGCCATCCTGGATAAAYCTCCTAGCCGCGCCGCTGCGATACCGGTTTCAGGCCATGGCCCCCGAGCGGCGCAGCGAGCGGAGCACCTGCTCCTGCTGATGYGGGAGCAGCGTCGGATCGCGTGCGCCGAGCGCGCGCCGCAGCAGGTCGTCCGCTCGAGTGTCCTCGCCGGCGGCCGCGCCACATCAGCGGCACGCCACCGGACCGGACCACTATCCGGCCCGTCCGGCAAGGCGACCGTACCGGCCGCGACCGGCACAAAGTAGCTCGACKGGCACGCTCGATGTTGCCAGCGGTGGACCACTTTCGACTTCTCTCCGCTGCCGACCAATCCGAAGGTTCCCCACGGTGTGTTTCTCGTATGGATCACCTACACCGATGGGGCGGTGAATCTCAGCGGCGAACGCTGGATCAACCACCCGGACGGCTATGCCATGACGAATCTCTCCGTGCGGCCCCGCGCCGGCCATCCCGATCAACTGATGGGCCGGGTTCATCTGCAGGGATGCAGCGGTTACGCCGTCGACCCGATCTTAAAACCCGGCCGGTGACCGAACCACCGAACGCCAGGATGGGTGACTGCCGCGGGTTCAGCGCTCCAGGCCGTTACCTTCCGGCCCGGTGAACAGGCAGGATCGATCTGTGCGGACACGGCGGGCATCAGAGGAGGACTGGGGCGCGATCTGGCCGATCTGGCGGGCCGTTGTGGTCGAGGGCGAGACTTGCGCCTGGACACCGGACACCGACGAGGAGGTCGCGAAAAGCGCGTGGATGCTGCCCCCGCCGGCCGAGGTTCTGGTGATGGAGGAGGACGGCCCGGGCGACACCTCGATCGTCGCGACCGCGCTGCTCACACCGAGTCAGCCGGGTCTGGGAGATCATGTCGTCCAGGCGATGCTGCTCGTTGATCCTAAGCGGGTGGATCACGGGGCTCCGCGCGGCGGGGCCGGAATGTACCGGGGCTACGGGCCGTACGGGGGACGTAGCTACTACGGCGGCCGGGGAGCCGAAGGCGACCGCTGGGAGAGCGTCAGCCGGCAGGCCGCGGAGCAGATGATCGAGTACGCGGCCGATCTCGGCTACCGGGCGATGCAGCTCAACGCCGTCGTCGCAGCCAATCCACGGTTGGTCGCGCTGTGGCGCTCGCTGGCGTTCCGCCTCGTCGGGACCCTTCCGGCGGCCTTCCGCCATCCTTGGCTCGGCGACGTCGACCTCCACGTGATGTACCGCTTCCTGCCCCCCCGGGAACATTGATCTAGCGACAACTGCTACGAACACCGGCGTCTCCACGTAGGCGGGGCGATACCCCAGGTCCGCCAGCGACACACTCCCATACCCCTTCCGCACCTGGACGAACGATTCTACAGCAGGAGCATCGCCTCCAGTCCCACTTTCGTCGCCGTGAATGGGTKGCRGTCGCATTCTGGTCCGCGTCGAACTCGACGTGTTCCACCACGGCCGGCTCGGCGCCGAGCAGTTGACACCATATCTTGCAGACCCGCGTACCTTTCTTCCCTGCCAGGTAGCTATTTTCAACGAGACACAATCTGGCGACGGAGGACGGCGTGTTTCCGCGAAGGACCCGTTCGTGTCACGATCACACCTATGGCGACGCCGGTAGAACCACGTTTTTCTTGTCCGCACCACACGTCTATATTCGTGAACGAAGTCGGATGGGGACCCACCGCAATCGTCCGCCCCACCCTTCAGGCAGACGTGATTCGGATCACTTCATTGGATCTGAATGTTCCGGGCAGACCAACCCCATGCATGTGACTGCTACGCCCTCGCTGCGACTGCCATCGGAGCCCTGCGCTGGGCCMCGGCRCGGGGAACGGCAACCGGGCACACTGTGACCCGGACCCGTATCCCAGGCCGACATCGAGCCTTTTCATCCCTGACCATGGCCCAGGACGAGKAGCCTGTCTGTGCGTCTGAGCGCCGCGCCCGATCTGTCCTTCTCCGACATGCAATCGACCGTCGCCGTCCTGACGATCCTGGGCGGTGCGGTCCTGCTGGCCCTGGCCGTCTCCGTATTGCTGCACCGCATGGCCAGACGGATCGGCCGCCATTCGGAGATCGTCGCCGATCTCGCACAGCGCGGTAAGCGGCCGACGCGACTCACGCTCGTGCTGGTGGCCCTGCTCGTCGGCCTCACCTCCACGGCTGAACAGACCTGGACCGGGGCAGCCCTGCGAGTGTCTAATGTCGCCCTTATCGCTGGAATCGCCTGGTGCGTCACGGTGCTCGCGTTCGCCTTCGAGGACCTCGCGCTCGCCCGCTACCGAATGGATATCGTCGACAACCGGCATGCCCGCCGGGTGCGCACCCAGGTCACCCTGCTCCGACGGATCACGGTGGCCATCATCTCGATCATCGCGGGCGCCTCGATGCTCATGACGTTCCCGAGCGTCCGCGTCGCCGGCGCCAGCATCTTCGCCTCGGCCGGCGTGGTCGGCATCGTCGCGGGGTTGGCCGCCCAGACCTCACTGTCCAACGTCTTCGCCGGACTCCAACTGGCCTTCACCGACGCCATCCGGGTCGACGATGTGGTGGTGGTCGAGAAGGAGTGGGGCAGGATCGAGGAGATCACTCTCACCTACGTCGTCGTCCACATCTGGGATGACCGGCGGATGGTCCTTCCGTCGACCTACTTCACCACGACACCGTTCCAGAACTGGACCCGCAAGGAGTCCGCGGTCCTCGGTGCCGTCGAGCTGGACCTGGACTGGGCAATCCCGATCGACGAGATGCGGGCCGAGATGCACCGGGTCCTGGACGCCACGGACCTGTGGGACAAGCGAGTCTGCGTCCTGCAGGTCACCGACGCCATCGATGATCACATCCGCATCCGCGTCCTGGTCAGCGGCAAGGACGGACCGACCGTGTTCGACCTGCGCTGCCACATGCGCGAGGCACTCGTCCGATGGGTCCAGCACAACCATCCGACAGCTCTGCCCCGGACCCGCATCGAGTTCGACGCCTCCGCGCACCTGCTCGGTCTGCGCATCCCGGATCAGGGCCGGGCCGATGACCGCGACGGCCGCCACCCCGATCCGTCCGGCAACGGCCGGCACAACTATCTCCACGGCCGCGACCATCCCCACGGCGACCATCCCGATGGAGACCATCCCGACGGCAGGTCCGACCGGCTCCGCAAGACGAACGGCATCCGCCGCGGCGAAGAACCAGCGCGGGCGGTTCCCGTCCCAGTGCAAGGTCTCCTCTCCCCCACGATCATGGATGCCACGAACTCGGCCGCGGTTACCGCCGCCGGCAGCGCGAGCCGGGAGGCGGAGACCGGTACGGACGGCGGGACGAGCACCGCGCCCACGGGTGCGCCTGCCGACGCCGCCGAGGACGCCCGGCTGTTCTCCGGCGCGAGTGCCGACGCCGCGGAACGGGCGCGGAACTTCAGCGAGACCAGCGAGACCAGCGAGCATGACAGCTCCGCTTCTTCTCCACCGCCCCGCGACGACGACGACGATGACGACGCGGCGCAGCCAGGGGAATCGACCCGACGCCAAACGACACCGCAGGCGCCAAACGACACCACAGGCGCATAACGACACCACCGAAGGCTCCGGCCCAGCTCCTCCGCAGGTGGAGGACCCAGGCCGAAGCAGGCGTCGGGTCAGAGCAGGTGCTCTGTGTGCTGCTGACCGGATCGCGGTCACCCGGTCGCCGGCGGGTATCGCGATTACCGGCGGGCGTAACGACGGCTGCGGGTCGACCCCGACCGGCCGCCGTGGCCCCCCACGTTCCGCCACACCAGGAGAACCAGGATGGCACCGATGATGGACCCGAGAATGCCGGACGGCTGCAGAGCGCCTTCGCCGACATCCTTATTGAACAGGACGTAGCCGAGGAATCCTCCGACGAAAGATCCGATGATTCCCACCACAATGGTGCCGAGAATCCCGATGGGATCCCGGCCGGGCAGCAACACGCGTGCRACGGCCCCGGCGACAAGTCCGAGCAGAATCATGACGACGATGAAGGTGATCATTAGTTTTCTCCCTACGAGGTGGTTGGATTACTCATCCCCGGCGCCGCCGTCCCCGCCGGACCACCAGCAGCAGCACCACCGTGCCGGCCAGGACCCCACCCGTGGCCTTCGGGTTGCTCCGCATCCGCTGCCCGACGGACCGCGCGGCTTTCCCGCTGGTGGCGAGGGTCTTCTCGGCCGCCCCCTTCGTCTTCTCGGTGGCGACCGACACATGGGGAGCAAGGGTCTGGACGGCCTCGTTGACCTTCTGGCGCACCTCGGCGGCTCCGCCGGCCACTCTGGCCCTGGCGCCCGGGGTGGTCATGTCCGGGCCGGCCAGGTCCGGGCCGCTGACGTTTCCCGGCTCCCTGACGTTTCCCGGCTCCCTGACGTTTCCCGGGCCGGTGACGTTTCCCGGGCCGGTGACACGTGAGGCGGAGGTGGTCGCGGCGATGACGTCGGGGCTCGGCGCCGGGGAAGCGTGACCGTTCAGGCCGGGTGCCGGGCCGGCACCTACCCTCTCGGTACCGGTCGGGACCGGGGGGACCGGAGGGCACGCGAACGGAGCCGTGGTCGTGTCGTCGGCGGGAAGCGACGCGGTCCGTGCGGGCTCCGGCATCACTGAACTCGGGTCCATTGGCATCGTTCGGTTCCTCCCTGGAAGGTGTCGGTGTCTGACCTGGAGACCGGGTCCGATCTGGAATCAACGGCTGAGCTGGTCAACGGCTGAGCTGGTCAACGGCTGAGCTGGTCAACGGCTGAGCTGGCATCACGCTCGGCCCGTCCGACCGGGACCGACGCGGACCACCTCGCCGAGCCACATCTGCGATCAGGCCACATCTGCGATCAGACCTGCCGCCGGCTCCCCGTGACTCGCGGAGAAAGCCGACCGGGCGGGATGTTCACTAGCCGTACTTCTCATCGTCATACCCGGAATCAATGCGGATAACCCGATGTAGACGCCCTGACAGGACACGGGGCCGCGTCACCGATGCCCAACACTATCCACAAACACATAAATGCCACATAACGGCTAATATATCGATCATGGCTCATCTCTCCCCAACCTGCCCACAGCAGGGGACAATGGGAGGTATCAGGCGATCGACGGTGCGGACGACCCGGCGTCGGCTACGGTTCGGACAGCAGCCATGAGCGTCAGGGGGTGGCTGATGTCGGATGTGCCCACAATGCCCTCCGCAGCCGACCGGAACGGTCCGCTCGAAGGCATCCGCACACTGGCCGCACGCCTCGCCTCCGGCGAGATGACGTCCCGCGAGCTCGTCGAAGCCGCGTTGGCCCGGACAGCGGCGACCCAGGCCACCCTTAACGCCTTCCGCTGGGTACGGGCCGAGGCGGCCCTGACAGAGGCCGAGGCGGCGGACGTCGCGCTCGCCGCCCGCCGCGGCCGTCCCGGCCGGGACGGCCGCGGCGGCTGGTGGAGCACGCCGGGATGGCGACCGCTACTCGGCGTGCCCATTGCGATCAAGGATGACACCGACCTGACCGGTACCCCCACGGCCTTCGGCGCCATGGGGGAGTTCCCCCCCGCGGTCCGGGACAGCGAGATGGTGCGACGGCTGAAGGCGGCCGGTGCCATCATCATCGGCAAGACCAACACCCCCGAGTTCGGGCAGTGGCCGTTCACCGAGGGCCAGGCGTTCGGGGTGACCCGCAACCCGTGGGATCTCGACTACTCTCCCGGCGGTTCCTCCGGAGGCGCGGCGGCCGCGGTGGCCGCGGGGCTGGTACCGGCTGCGATCGGTTCGGACGGGGCGGGCTCCGTGCGCATCCCCGCCGCCTGGACCCACCTGGTCGGGATCAAACCGCAGCGGGGGCGCATCTCGAGCGCCCCGGTCCGCGAGCAGTTCAACGGGCTCACTGTCTACGGCCCGCTAACCCGAACCGTCGCCGACGGGGYCCTGCTGCTCGACGTCCTGTCCGGCAGCCTGCCCATCGACCGCGCTCGACCGCCGGCGCCGGCCGAGCCGTTCCTCACCGCCGCCGGCCATCCCCCTCCCCGCCTGCGGATCGGGCTCTCCCTGCACCACCCGTACAGCGGGATGCCGGTGGCCCTCGATCCGGCCGTCCGGGCCGCCGTGGAACGGATGGCCGAGATCCTGGCCCGCTGCGGGCATGACATCGTGCCGGTGGAGCCGCCCTACGGCCTGCTTGGCACGATTTTCCTGCCGCGGTCCATGGACGGCATCCGCGACTGGGCCGGGCGGGTGCCCGATCCCACCCTGCTTGACCCGCGGACCATGGCCAACGCGCGGACCGGACGGATGCTGCGCCCGTTCCTCCCGCTGACACGCGCCGCGGAACCACTGGCCCGGCTCAACATCGGCCGCGTCTTCCGGCGGGTGGACGTCATACTCGCCCCGACGACCGCCACTCCGCCGCCCCGGGTGGGCGAGCTCAACCGGGAGAGCAACTGGGCCACCGACCAGGCGATCGTGGCGGCGTGTCCCTACACCTGGCCGTGGAACGTCCTCGGTTGGCCGGCCGTCAACGTACCGGCCGGACGCACCGCGGCGGGACTGCCCGTCGGCGCCCAGTTGATGGGGCCGGCGAACAGCGAGACCCTGCTGATCTCCCTCGCGGCGCAGGTGGAGGACAGCGAGCGCTGGCACCTCCATCAGCCGGGAGAACGCTCGGCCCACGCGATCTGACGATCTGACCCGACGGGCACCCGATCCGACCTGGTCCACGGCCCGACCTGGTCCACGGCCCGATCTGACCTTACGGGTAGCGGGATGTTACCGAATAGCCGAAATGCGAGGCCCTCTCACGGGATCCCGATCCGGCCGGGACAATGACCCATGCGAAGACGTCGTTCAGGCGCTGGCGGACTCGGCGGACTCGGCGGACTCGGCAGGGTGGAGGGGCCCGGCGGATTAGAGGGGCTCGGCGGGGTGGAGGAYGTCCGTCCCCTCATAGCCGGAACGCTCGTCCTCGTCACGGTCGTCATCCTCGACGCGACGCCCGGGCTGATCCTGGTCGGGTACTTCGGTCTCGGGCCACTGATCATCGCGGCGGCCAGTCCACCCCGGGTCACCGCCGCGGTCGGAGCGCTGGCAGTGATCGCRGCGCTCCTCTCCGGCTTCTGGGATCATTGGTTCGGGACCGGTCCGCATCTCGCCGCAACCACGCTGGTCGCCCTCCAGTCCGTGATCGCGGTCTGCATCTGCGTGTGCCGGGAACGGCAACGCTCACAACTGCACCAGGTCAAAGCGGTCGCCGAGGTCGCGCAGCGGGCACTGCTACCGGCGGTCCCGAGCCGGCTCAACGGGGCCGGTTTCGCGGCTCGGTACCTCTCCGCCGCCCAGGAGGCGTCGGTGGGTGGCGATCTCTACGAGGTCGTCTCCACCTCGCAGAGCATCCGGATGATCATCGGCGATGTCCGCGRCAAGGGCCTGCCCGCGGTCCGGCTGGCCTCGATAGTGCTCGGTGCCTTCCGCGAGGCGGCAGTGACCTGGCTCGACCCGGAACAGGTGGCCGCCGCCTGCGCCCGCGCGGTGGGTCGGGAGGCCGAACCCGAGGACTTCGTGACGGCGCTCATCGTCGACATCCACCCGGACGGTCGGCTGGGCCTGTGCTCGGCCGGGCATCACCCGCCACGACTGGTCTCGGCGGACGAGTGCACCACGCTGGAACTGAAGTCGCCGAGTCCGCCGCTYGGGCTGGCCGAGCGTTTCTCCGTCACGATGGCGAGCTGGGCGGTCGGCGATCGGATGCTGCTGTTCACCGACGGTCTCACCGAGGCCCGGGACGGCCGGGGGCGGTTCTTCCCTCTGGACGATCATCTGGACCTGCTGCGGGGCGGCAGCCAGGACGACGCGCTCGACCGTCTCGCCGGGGCTCTGCGCGCCCACGTGGATGGCAGGCTGCAGGACGACCTCGCGGTGCTGCTGGCCGAGCGGGAGGCGGGACCGAGTGGCGGGATGGGAGCCGGGACAGGAGCCGGGACAGGAGTCGGCGTCCTGAGCTCTTGAGCCCGRCGGGACCCGGCGGCCCCTCGACCCGAGATCCGACTCCCATCCGGCGTGCCGCTGTCCCTTSGAGCCCGTCGCGATCCGCTACGGTCACCCAATGCGGAGGGATTCCGTGGCCGCCGCCCGATACCGACGCCTACAGTTGTGCTCACGGGTATTCACTCCAGGTATCGATATACCGGACGGTCGGAGACGGTCGTGAGCGTTCCGGTGGATTCCGGTGACCGTCGCACCGTGCGGCTGCTCTTGGCCCTACTCGTCGTCGTGAGCGCCGTGGCCGCGTTCGCCGTCGGYGGTCTGATCGCGACGTCCGGGTTACGGGTGAGCTGGGGACGCGCCGAGGGCGCCGCGGCAGCGGCCGACCTCGCCATCGCCAAGGACGGCTCGCTGCYAGCGGCGATCGGCAGGCTGGGCATCGGCGGCGGCTCGGATCCCTCGTCACTCACGGATCCCTCGTCACTGACGGCGGGCCCCTCCCTGAAGAGCGGGCCTTCGTCGGCCACCGCGTCACCGACGCCGACGGAGGTGGGCGGGGCGAAACACCCGGTGCCAAGCCCGGTGCCGAGTGGCGAGTATCCGCCTACACCCACGGCACCGAGCCCGCGACACAGCTGCACGGCCCCGGCCACCTCCGCACCCGGGGGGTCGGGCGCCCCCATCCTCATCTACCCATTGTGCTGATATCCGTTGTGTCGATATCCCTTGTGCTCTTGTGCTGATATCCGTCGTGCCGAGCTATCCGCCGGATCCGGGCCGCCAGTCGGGCGAGCGGCCGGTGAGGGCCAGCAACCTCGTCCACTCGTCGGCGTCATCCGGGACCGGCACCGGGCGGGCGAAGATGCCGGCCGCCCGCCAGGCGTCGATCTGCGACGCCAGCTGCTCGTGGACCCGGTGCACGAGGTCCCGGTCAGAGCCGACACCCGCCACCGACGAGGTGTCACCGGCCCGCCGGCCGTGCATGTCGATCGCCCGCGCCAGATCCCAGCCGTGGATCAGTAGATCGGCGGTCAACTGGAAGGCGTACTCGCTCGCCGGCGTGGGGCCGAAGGAGAGGACCGGCACCGACGCCCAGGCTCCCGGGCGGTTCCAGGAGTCCCGTGCCCCACGGGCCGCCGCCGTCCAGCTCGCCACGGGATGCGCCCCTGGCGCGGACGCTCGTCACGATCGCAGGTCTCATTAGCGCCACATCGTGAGGCTGCAATCATCTCCCTTCATGARGGGTCACCCCCTGCCGTCGCATCCCGTCAACCGGGACGCCACACGCCCGATGCCGCTCGTTCAGCCCTGTCGCCGGCCGGACGACGCGTGAGGGAACTTCCCCTCCCGCCGGGCCCCACCGATGATCCGAACGCGCCGATCCGCCCTGCGAGGAGCGGACCGGCCTCAGGTACCGATCCTGCCGGGGCCGGTACCGCCGGGGCCGGTACCGGCCTGGTCGACGTGCCAAGCATGCTGGTGGTCGCCGACAAGTTCCCCCCGGTGCTCGGCGGCATCCAGACGTTCGCCTACCATCTCGCGGCCGGGCTTCCGGCTGACCGGGTGGTGGTCGTGGCGCCGGCAGCCCCCAGCGCCGCCGCCTTCGACCGGACGCTGCCCTTCCCGGTGATCCGCATGGACGAGAGGATCCTCACCTCCCCCGGATCCCGGCGCCTCCTGCGATCGGTCGTGCGGTCCGAGCACTGCGAGGCGGCCTGGTTTCCCACCGCGGCGCCGCTCGGCCTGCTCGCCCCGACGCTGCGAACGGCCGGGATCTCCCGGGTGGTGTCGTCGAGCCACGGGCACGAGGTCGCCTGGTCCCGGCTGCCCGGCGGGTGGTCGCTCGTCCGAGCGGTCGCCGCCCGGGCCGACGTCCTGACCTATCTGACGGCGTTCACCCGGCGCCGGCTGCTCGCCGTCGCCCCGCCGGGCACGACACTCGCGCGGCTGACCGGCGGGGTGGATACCGGACGGTTCCGGCCGCGGGTCGGGGGCGAGGAGATCCGCCGGCAACACGGCTGGTCGGACCGACCGGTCGTGATCTGCGTGGCCCGCCTGGTGGCGCGCAAGGGGCAGGACATGCTCATCCGAGGCTGGCCGGTGGTCCTGCGACGTCATCCCGCCGCACGGCTGCTGCTGGTCGGGCAGGGTCCCGCCGCGGACCGGTTGCGACGGCTCGCCACCCAGGTGGGCGTCGCCGACGCGGTGCATTTCGCCGGCGCGGTCACGGAGCAGGATCTTCCGGCCTATCTCGACGCCGCCGACGTCTTCGCAATGCCGTCCCGCACCCGCCTGCTCGGCCTGGACCTCGAAGGTCTCGGACTGTCCGCCCTGGAAGCGGCGGCGAGCGGCCTGCCGGTCGTCACCGGTGCCCAGGGYGGGGCACCCGACGTCGTCCTGCCCGGTCGCACCGGCGTCGTCGTGGACGGCCKCGACCGGCACGCCGTGGCGACGGCCGTCGCCGACCTGCTCGACGACCCCGAGAGATCCGCCCGGATGGGCCTCGCCGGACGGGACTGGATGTGCCGGAACTGGAACTGGGGTGAGTTGAGCCGGCGGCTCGCCGGACTGCTCGCGGGCGGGCCAGATTCCGATCTTGAGGGTGTCGCGGGACACTCTTTCGGATCCTCGGCGGCGCATCGGGAGGTCCCGGATGGCGTCGTCTCGAGCAACATCGGGCCCAGCGGCATGATTTCGGACGACATCGTTCCAGACCGGATCGATGTGAGCCAAGGCGGTTGAATTCCATGGCGAGACGGCGGATGGGATACATCCGGGCGAAGGGGGTTGCAGCCGTGGCCGCGCCGCTGCTGGCGGTGGTCTGGCTCGCGCGTTCGTGGACAACGGTCGAGAGCGGTGTCGACGCGTTGACGCGCGCCCACCCGTCCTGGCTGGTGGGCGCGGTCGCTGTCGCCCAGTTGACCTGGATCGCGGGAGCGGCCTGCCAGCAGGGCACGGTGGCCCGGCCCCTGCCAGTGGGTCCGCTGCTCGCGGTCCAGGTCGCCGGCAGCGTCGCCAACCACGTGCTGCCGGCGGGCTTCGGGGTCGGCGCGGTGAAGCTTCGTTTCCTGCATCGTGCGGGGCTGACCCTGCGGGAGGCGGTGACGGCGGTGGGCCTCGACACCGCCGCCGGTGTCACCACGCACCTGGCCGTGCTGATCATGCTCCTGGCGGGGGGATTCCTGCCGGTGGACGTGGCACGCCTACCCCGCGGCGAGCCGGTGGCCATGGTGGTCCCGGCGGTGCTCGCCGGGCTCGCTCTGCTCGGCCTGCTCGGCTGGCTGATCGCCCCGGTCCGCCGGGCGGCCCGCCGGGCATGGGCGGGCGTCGTCGACCACCTACGGTCGATGAAGACCACCCTGCAGTCGCCGAGCCGGGCGGCCCTGCTGTGGGGCGGCTCGGCCGCCATCCCGATGCTGCACGCCGCGACCCTGTGGGCGATCATGCGTGCGCTGCACCTTCCGCTCGGGGTCGGCGCGGTATTCGCGATCTACTTCGCGGCGAGCGCGGCCTCGGCCCTGGTGCCCTCGCCGGGCGGCTTCGGCTCGCTCGACGCGGCCCTGACAGCAGCGATCATGGCTGCCGGCCAGTCCGCCGCCATCGCGCTCGCGGCGGTCCTCGGCTACCGGATGATCACGGTATGGCTGCCGATGGCCCCGTCGGCCTGCGTCCTGGCCCTGCTGGTCCGCCGCGGCCACCTCTGACCCGCGCACTCACCCCCGCACCTCTGACCCGCGCCACTCACCCCCGTCGGGGGATGGTCCCGCACCACGTCAGGCCCACTCGTCCCGTCCGGGTGGACCCGCGGGCACCGAACCCAATGGTGATTACTCTTCGAATCAATGGGAATGCACAACGTCAGGATGCACAACGTACAGCTAGTTCTCGTGCGTGCACCGTCATCTACCCATGCCATCCACCCGTCGGTCAGGGCCGCACCCGCGGTCCTCAGAGGGGGGAGACTTCATGAACTGGTCCCGTACATCACGTCGGTGCGCCTCGCGCGCCTTCGTCCTGACCGCCACGCTGGCAGCAGCCCTGGCCGCGCCGGGGCTGCTCAGCTCGGTGGCCGAGGCGGCAGCACCGACCGGCAGCCCGACGAGCAGATGCCCGTCGCTGCCCCAGATCGCCGGCCCACTGCAAAGCTGGGAGACGGTTACCGCCCTGCCGACTCCCCGTGTCCATCTCGCGGCCACCACGGGATGTGACGGACGAATCTATGCGATCGGCGGCCAGGCCGCCGAGACGGGCGCCGGCGGCGGCGCCCCGGGATCGCCTACGGGGACGCCCGGCCCGACCGCGTCACCGACTACACCCACTTCACCAACCACCACACCCACTTCGCCAACCGCACCCGCATCACCGACGCAGTCGCCGGCCCCCACCGGGACGCCCGGAAGTTCCGCGACGACGACATCGACGGTGGGTCCGGCGAGCCTGACCCGGAAGCCACTGGCCGGTCCGCTCGGCCCGTCAACCGATGACCCGACCACCAGCCCGACCACCGACCTGCCCACCGCGACGTTGACCGGATCACCCGGCGCGAGTCCGACCGGTTCACCGACCACGCCCGGGACACCGACGGGCACCGGCTCACCCACGTCACCGCCGGGCGTCGCACCCCTGACGCCGGTGGGGACGGTCCAGGTCTACGACCCGCGGAAGAACGCCTGGACGGACGCGCCCGATCTGCCGACCGCGCGTACCCACCTCGCCGCCGCGACCGACCTCGATGGCCGGATCTACGCGATCGGCGGCCGGTCCGGCAGCTCGAACCAGCCCACGGACATCGTCGAGGTGTACACCCCGTCCAGCGGAAGCTGGTCGACGGGGAAGCCCCTGCCGAGCGCCATGGGTGACCCGAGCGCGGCCCGCGGCACCGACGGCAGGATCTACGTTCTCGACGCGAAGACCCTGGCGATCTACGACCCCGGCTCGGACAGCTGGTCGACGGCCGGGGCGCCGCCATCCGGGAACAGGGCTCCGGTCCTGACGGCCCTGCCGGACGGCCGGATCCTGGCCGCCGGCGGCATCGGGGCTGGCGGCGGCTCCGCAGCGCGGGCAGCCACCGACGTCTTCGCCTATACACCGGGTTCGAAAGCGGCCGAGAAGGGTTCGTGGGCCCAGATGTYCGACCTGCCGGACGGCGTCGCGGGTGCCGCCGGGGCGACCGGCCCCGACGGCCGGGTCTACATCATCGGCGGGCGGGACAGCGCCGGGAACGTCACCGGGGCGGTGCAGGTATACACCCCGAAGGACGACCGGTGGGCCGCCGGACCGACCAGCTCCCCCTCGACCCGGGCCGGGCATGCCGCGGCGACCGGTGGTGACGGCCGGGTGTACGTGCTGGGTGGAACGTCCAGCTCCGGCAAGACGCTGAACACCGTCGCCGCACTAAGCAAATAGCGAATAGCGAATAGCGAATAGCGAAACAAGTAACGAACAACGCCGTCAGCCGGGCGCCGGCCGTCCTGTCCCATGAGGCCGGCCCCGGCTGCTGGCCGCGTTTACTGAGGTCAGTCCCGCTTGAATGCCTCCCGGCGCAACATCTGAAATAGCGTCGGGGCGCCTTCGCGGGTCGTCACGGCGACCGCCTTGTGTACGAACCGTACCTCGATCGCCTGTTCGAGCAGGCTCGCGGCCAGGTCCGCGCGGCTGGTGAAGATACCCGGCGCCTGGTCCTCGTGAAGCTCGTAGCTCGTCACGGCGGGCGCGTCGAACAGACCCGAGGGACGCATGATCGTCCAATCTAGGTTGCTATCGCGCAGAAGTTCCTCCATGCGGCGCATATCGCGGTAGGTCGTCTTGCCGATCGTCGCGGTGATCAGCGGCTGGAGGACCCGATTGAGCAGGAAACCGCCATCGGCATGATGATGCGGCTCGGTGGCACTCGAGCTCACCACGACCACTCGCTTGACCCCGTGCCGGAACATCGCCGCAGTGATGTTCCGGATTCCGTCGCTGTAGATGTTGATCGGTTCGCGCGTAAACGGCACGCCAAGCGTCGACAGCACCACGTCGGCTCCTTCGACGGCCCGATCGACGGCCTGGGCGTCGTGCACGTCGGCCCCCACGACGTCGAGCCGTTCGTGCGTGATCGGGAATTCCGCCGGGCGCCTGGTCACCGCGACGACGTCGTAACCGGCGGCCAGCGCCTGCTCGGTCAGCAGCCGGCCAGTCGGCCCGTTCGCTCCGAACACGACAATCCTCATTGCTGCGCTCCTCCTGACCCGCGGGTACGCGGATCACCTGCCTGTCGGATGTCCGTCGGATGTCTGTCGGATCCCGCCGGACAGATGTGACCGCCRTGCCCACCGGCCACCGGCCACCAGCCACCAGCCGTCCCCCGGACCCGGACGGGTGGCGTCGTCACATCGGCGGTGCCGCGTTCGTCAACTGCTCAGGAGAGGCTGGTTCGGCGGGGTGCAAGCGAGAGGTGYAGGCAATGGAGGATGCGACGTGGCAGGCCGAGCAGTTCGAGCGCCAGCGCCCGCGGCTGCAGGCGGTCGCGTACCGCATGCTCGGTTCGCTCAGCGAGGCCGAGGACGCCGTCCAGGAGGCATGGCTGCGGCTGAGCCGCTCCGGCGACGAGGCGATCAACAACCTCGGCGGTTGGCTGACGACGGTCGTGGGTCGGGTATGCATCGACATGCTGCGTGCCCGCCAGGCGCGCCGGGAGGACTTCGTGGGCACCTGGCTGCCCGAGCCGATCGTCAGCGCCGAGGACGGTGACGGCCCGGAGCAGCAGACCGTGCTCGCCGACTCCGTCGGCCTGGCGCTGCTCGTCGTGCTCGAGACGCTCACCCCGTCCGAGCGGCTCGCGTTCGTCCTGCACGACATGTTCGCCGTGCCGTTCGAGGAGATCGCCCCGATAGTCGACCGGACCCCCGCCGCGGCCCGCCAGCTCGCCAGCCGCGCCCGACGGCGGGTGCGAGGCGCCCCGACGGTCCCGGACCCCGACCTCGCCGCACAGCGCAAGGTCGTCGCCGCGTTCCTGGCCGCAGCCCGGGCCGGCGACTTCGACGCCCTCGTCGCGGTGCTCGATCCCGACGTCGTGTTCCGCGTCGACACCGGCTCACGCACCCGGCTCATGCCCACGCTGCTCACCGGCTCCGCGGACGTCGCACAGCACACCGCCATCCAAGGCCCCCGCTTCGCGCGGCACTGCCAGCCAGCCCTGGTCAACGGCACCGCCGGGATCGTCGCGCGCGCATCGACCGGTGTCATCGCCGTCGCCGGCCTCACCGTGCGCGACGGCCGGATCGCCACCATCGACCTGATCCTCGACCCTGACAAACTCCACCGCCTGGTTCTCGCCGACTAGGGGTGTTTTTGACCGGGGTGTTTTTGACCGACCCGGAGACAGTCTCGGATGTGTCAGTCTCGGATGTGTCAACCTCGAATGATGTCAACGGCCGGTGGGAAGATAGGCGGCGGTGATCGCGGTGGCCAGCGCACGCTGCCCCTGGCCGTTGGGGTGGAACGCGGCGGAGAACGGCGTTCCGAGGAGGTCGACGTCGGGAGGGCTGCCTGTACTGCTGCAGAACTCGTGCCCGGCGAAGGCGTTTTCGGTGTCCACGTAGGTCACGCCGGCCGCCCTCGCGGCGGCGCGGATCGTGTTGTCGAGGTCGTGGACGGTCTGGTTGAACCAGGCCGCGTCGGCCGGCTGGATGCGTACCCCCAGCTTCCCGAGGACGCTGACCGGGCAGGGTGCGTCCAGAGCGTCGGGGAACAGCCGGGGATAGCCCAGGACGAGGATCCGTGCCCCGGGGGCGAGGCTGCGGGCCCGTCGGACAGCCCGGTAGGTCGCGGTGAGTTGTGGCTGCAGGGTGTTCAGAGCGGCCCCCACGGCCGGTGCGGAGTGGTCCCGACAGGACGGGAGAAGTGTGGTCACGTGCAGTGCCGCACAGTAGACCGCGATGTCGGCGAAACCGATGTCGTTGCCGCCGACGGTGAGGGTGACCAGTCCGACGGTGTCGGCCGACCCGTCCAGATAGGTGTCCTGTGGTGGGGTGCCAGGCCCCTGCGACGTGGAGAAGTCCCGAGTGCGTGCGCCCRCGCAGGCCCCGAAGGTGAACAGTGGATCAGACGTCGCGGACGGCGGCGGGTCCTTGGTGGCCAGGGCGGCGTGGACGAGAGCCGGGTAGGCATCGGTCGAGCGTCGGCAGCCACCGAATGGCCGGTAGCTGCCCGGGAGGTAGTCGGCGACGGGGCCGGCTCCGTCCCCGGAGGAATACGAGTCACCCAGCGCGACGTAGCGCAGCGCGGTCAGCCTGGTCCGCGAGGATCGTGAACGGCCGGACCGGTCGGTCGCGGTCAGTTGGAACACGTAGTTGCCCGGAGCCGGGAGGGTCACCGTCGTGTCCGGCGCGTCACCGGCGAATCGGGCCGGGGCCGGTCCCGACAGCATCGTCCACGCTGTGGATGCCGCGGGCCCGGTGACCCTGCCGTGCAGGGCCACCGCGCTCAGCCCGACGACTGTGCGCGAGCGTCCCGCCTGCACGGTCACCATCGCCTGCCGCGAACGTGTCACCGTCGTCACAGAAGGTTGYGATGTCGCTGCCGCGACGTTCTGCCGGCTACGGGATACCTCCGCTGCGCCCGTGTCACGGCAACCCGCGACCACCACGGCCGCCACCAGACCCACCACGAGCATGCTCCACCGGCATCGCCCGAGATCGCTACCCGTCATACCGTCATGATGACAGGCCGTGGAGTGGAGTCCACGGATGTGATGCACGTGGAGTAGCAGTCCTGCGACACCCCAGAACAGTCCTGCGCCACCCCAGAACAGTCCTGCGCCACTCCGCGACGGTCCTACGACACCCCAGAGTGGCGGTCTGTAAAGGGGACGGCCACCGCATGATCCCTTCGAGAAACATACGAAGCAACTCGACAAGGAAGAACCGCGATTACACGCACCGATGGTAAAGCGTAATCATATGTCCGTTAATGTCGGTCTATGGATCGACGGATGCTCCTTTCCCTACTGGGCATCGGCGCCGCGCAGGCGCTGATCGGATGCTCGGCCGGCACGGCGCCCGCCAAGCCCGACACCCACGCCACCGACACCGTGYGCGGCCCTGGCCCCGTCCCAGCGGTCGCACCCGTACCCACGCCCGGGAATTCCGTAGCCACGCCCGGGGATGGAGTGGTCACAGGTCCGTCGCCCTCGTTTCCGCCGATGCCCCCGCCGCATCCAGGCCGACCCACCGTGACCTTCCAGGCACCCGCCCGGACCCAGCAGATCGCCCTGACGATCGACGACGGCTACGATGCCGCGACGGTCGCCGGCTACGTGGCGTTCGCCCAGCGATCGAAGATCCCCATCACGTTCTCGCCGAACGGCGCCTACCGGGCGATCTGGKACCGCCACGCCGACGTCCTGCGTCCGCTGGTGGAGTCCGGCCAGGTGCAGATCGGCAACCACACCTGGACCCACAAGAACCTGCTGCACGAGACGGACACCGCGATCCGGGCCGATATAGAGCGGAACGAGCAGTGGATTCAGCGAACCTTCGGGATCACCAGCCGGCCCTGGTTCCGTCCGCCCTACGGCGCCCACAACCCCCACGTCGACGGGCTCGTGGGCGAGCTCGGCTACACCCGGGTCCTGCTGTGGAACGGCAGCTTCGGCGACTCGACCACACTCACCCCGCAGCAGCTCATCGGGCTTGCCGAGCAGTACCTCAAGCCAGGCACGATAATGCTCGGCCACGCCAACCACCAGACCATCCTCGGCCTGTTCGACAAGGTCCAACAACTGATCGAGCAGCGCAACCTTCAGCCGGTCACCCTGGATACCATGTTCGGCACCTCCCGCGCCGTCGGCTGACAACGGCAACATTTCCGCGGAAGCGACGATCTCGTCCTGGTCGGAAGGGCCCGAGGAATGCCCGGTCAAGRAACTCCCGGTCAAGAAATGCCCGGCCAAGGAGCCAAGGAGTTTCACCCGGGCCGGCCCTTCCGAGGTCAGGTGAGCAGGTCGTGGACCGGTACCGGGGTGAGGCCGGCCGTGCGCAGGTTCGCGACGATCCGGGGGAACGCGCTGACGGTGCCCGGGTAGCCGAAATGCATGCTCACGATGGAGCCTGGCCGGGTGCCGGCCCGCACCCGCGCGACGACGGTGTCGGCTCCGGGGGAGGTGTAGTCGAGCGGGTCGACGTCGAAGTCCACAACCGTGCGGTACCCGGCGGCGCCGGCCTCGGTGAGGATCAGCGGGGTGGCGGTGCTCGTGCCGGAGGGCCGGAAGTAGCGGCCCTGCGTCGGGGCCAGTCGGGCCAGGACGTCCCGGCAGCCGGTGATCTCCGCGGTCACCCGATCGGCTGGAAGCGTCGTCAGCGCCGGGTGGGTGTAGGTGTGGTTCGCCAGTTCGTTGCCGGCCGCGAGGATGACGGGGACGAGGTCGCGGTGCCGGTCGAGCCATTGCCCGACCGCAAACACGGTGATCGGTGCCGAGAGCCTGGCGGCGTCGGTGAGGAGCTGATGGGCCAGGGACAGATCCTGACCCGCCTCGTGCGGGCCGAGATGGAAGGTGAGCGCGACCCGGGACCGGTCACGCGGTCCGTGGGTGACCGCCGCCGCCGCGCCTCCCGGCACCAGCTCCGGGCCGCCGGCCGCGCCGGCAGCGGAAGAGGCCGCCGCGGTCTCACCCGATGTGCCGCCAAGGGCAGGGGCGAAGGGTGACGGCGTTGCTCCTGAGGACGCTGGTGGCGCCGAGGGGGTCGAGCCACCGGTACCGCAGCCCGCCAGCCCCGTAGCCGCCGCCGTACCGGCCACAGCCAGGAACTGACGACGAGAGGTACCACGACCGGCCGGCTGAGACATGACGCTGAGGGTATCTCGGCTACGGGGATATCCCGGCCACTGGAGGCGCCCGATGGGCACCCAGGATCACCAGCCGGGTACCGTGAGGCCACGGGCGGCCAGACCCCGACACGAGCCTTCTTGTCGACGATAGATCACAACCAGGCAAGCGATCAGCAAAACCAGGCAAGCGATCAGTAAAACGCCTTTCTACCATATTCGATTATGCGACCGTCCGACGGGGTCGAAGGGCCCCGCGTGAAAAGACGGTACTAGCGTGTCGGCATGCCAACCAGGGCGAAATCGCATCAACCCCGGCCCGGGAAGCGGCCCCGGCCGTACGGCCCGATCCTGCTGGCCGGCCTGGTGGTCCTTGTCGTCGCCCTGCTGGCGGGCTGGGCCCTCCGTGACCCGGGCAACCAGGCTGCGAACGCTGGAGCCCTCCCGCAACCGCCTGCGTCCCCGGGCGCGTCCCCGGGCGCGTCCCCGGCCGCGTCCCCGGCCAGGGCGGGAGCAAGCCCCACCGCCGCCGTTGCTGGTGGTACCACCGTTGCTGGTGCTACCACCACTGCTGTGGATGTGTACGCCCACGCCCATGCCGGGATGCTGAGCCCGGTCGTGCGCGACGATCCGCAGCTCGTCTATGTCCCGAACCTGTCCGACGGCACGGTCAGCGTCATCGACCAGCACACGCTGCGGGTAGTGGCCACCTACCCCACGGGGCGCGGCCCGCAGCATGTGGTCCCGTCCTGGGACCTGCGGACACTGTGGGTCAACAACAACGTCGGGAACAGTCTGTCACCGATCGACCCGCGGACCGGGCGCCTCGCCGGCCGGGCCATACCGGTCACCGACCCTTACAACCTGTACTTCACCCTCGACGGAAAGAGCGCGATGGTCATCGCCGAGGCGAACCACAGCGTCGACTTCCGCGACCCRCACACCTTCGCCCTGCGCCACAGCCTCGACGTGGGCAGCCGGTGCGCGGGCGTCAACCACGTCGACTTCTCCCCGGACGGCACCTATGCGATCGCCACCTGCGAGTTCGCCGGCCAACTGGTCAAGATCGACCTGGCGCACGAGCGGGTCCTCGGCTACCTCGATCTCGGACGCACCGCGGCCCCCCAGGACATCAAGATCGATCCTGCGGGCCGGGTCTGGTACGTCGCCGACATGAACGCCGGCGGCGTCCACCTCATCGACGGGGACACCCTCACCAAAACCGGCTTTGTCCAGACCGGCCCGGAGGCCCACGGCCTGTACCCCAGCCGCGACGGCCGCTATCTCTACGTCGTCAACCGGGGCGGCATGATGACCTCCGACATGGTCCCGTTCCCGCATACCGGTGATCGGGGCTCCGTGTCGGTCATCTCCTTCACCACCAGGAAGATCGTCGCAAACTGGGCCATCCCCAGCGGCGGGACCCCCGATATGGGCAACGTCAACGCCGACGGGACCCGGCTGTGGCTGTCCRGCCGGCGCAGCAACGTCGTGTACGTGTTCGATACCGGCGGGAACGGCGGGTCGGACCCGACGACCGGCCGGCTGTTGACCGAGATCCCGGTGGGCCACGAGCCGCACGGGCTCGCTGTCTGGCCGCAGCCCGGGCGCTACTCCCTCGGCCACACCGGAATCATGCGATAAGCCCTCGCGTGTTCGATACTCCTGTCCATCGGCTGTCCAYCGGCTGTCCACCGGCTGTCCACCGGCGCACCGCCAGCACGATCACCTCCGGGGGAAAACCGGAGCCCCCCTACCTGCCAAGATGAGACGAGACAGGCAGTACGTTCCATCTGGGCTGGCTTGGGCGGGGCTGGGATAGGTAGATCGGGTGATCCTCGCGGCGCTGTCCCGGCTGTTACCCCGGGCCCGCTGGGACGTCTTCTTCGTCACCCCGGCCACCGTGCTGCGGTGGCCGGGGTGACCTCCTCCGGCAACTTTCTTACCGGCGGCACGTTGCCTTGACGCCGGCGACAAGGTTTAGCGTCTTGCCCCGGGCGGGTGAAGGAGGTCGGATGCTGATCGGCGAACTGGCGGAACGGGCCGGCACGAGCACCCGCACGCTGCGCTACTACGAGTCACACGGGTTGGTACGGCCACGGCGCTCCGCCAACGGCTACCGCGTCTACGACGAGACAGAGCTGCGAGTCGTCCACGAAATTCGGGCCCTGCTCGCTGTGGGCTTCGACCTCAACGACATCCGCCCGTTCGTCGCCTGTTTGCGGGCCGGCAACACGTCGGGACACGTTTGCCCGGACTCTGTGCTGGTGCTGCGACGCAAACTCGCCGAAGTCGATGTCTGTATCAAGCGGCTCGACGCGGTACGGCAGCAGTTGCAGAGCCAGCTCGCTCAAACGATCGCGATGCGGCCGTAGTAGCCGTCGCTGACCGACGAACAGTCATCGAGCTCAACGTCCCTGTCCGCCCGGCCAACGGCGGGCGGGGAGCAATGGGGTATCAGCAGATCGGAAGAATGAGATGAAGTTCGCAATCGGCTACAGCACGCCCTACTACGGTGTCGACCCGGACCGGATCACTGCCTACGCCCAGCATGCGGAGGAATGCGGCTTCGAGGCACTGTATCTGCCGGAGCACATCGTGCTGTACCCCGGGGCGATGGTCGGGTCCATCGAGATCCCGCCGTCGCTGCCCTACGCCGATCCCCTCGATTGCCTGAGCCTCGTCGCCGCGGCCACGAACCGGATGCTGCTCGGCACGGGCGTGCTGCTGCTTCCCTACCACCATCCAGTGGTCCTCGCCAAGCGACTGGCCACCATTGATGTGCTGTCCAAGGGGCGGATGCGGCTATTGACCGTGGGGCTGGGAACCTTGCCGGGCGAGGCCCAGGCGGTGGGGGTGGATTTCAGCACCCGTGGTCGCCGCGCCGACGAGGCGATCGACGTGATGCGACTGCTCTGGGCCGGGGGCGAGGACGGGGTCAGCTTCCGCGGGGAGTTCTTCGACTTCGACAACCTGTGCAGCTTCCCGAAGCCCTACGGCGTTACCCAGCTGCCCATCCACGTTGGTGGATCAAGTCGGGCGGCTGCACGCCGGGCCGGGCTGCGAGGCGACGGCTACTTTCCCGGCGGTGCGCTCGGTCCTGATGAGCGTAGCCTCCAACTAGACCTCGCCCGGTCGACCGCCTTCGAGGCTGGCCGTAATCCGGATGCTCTGGAGTACACGCGATGGGGGTCGATCGACATGACACCGGAACGGGTGGAGGCGTTCGCCGCGCAGGGTGTGACCCGCATCGTCGTGGGCGCCACGGCCATCGATCCAGTTCAGCAGCGCGACGAGATATCCGCGTTCGCCCAGCGGTTCGGCCTCCTCGACCGCCTATCGACCTGACGGTTCGGCCAGACCAGGTCGGCGGCGCGTATGTTCTCGACGTCCGCCAGTAGGCGGAGTTCACCTCCGCCTACTGGCCGGGTGCGACCTCATGTCGAGCTCGGCGACTTGCCCGCCCACCTCGCCGACGTCGCAGCCGGGCTACCGGCCAGCGGCACAGGTCCGGGTCGGTGTGGGCATCCCACCTGCACGCCGGCGCTTGATCCCACCCGCCGCCGGCTCCTGCCCCAGGACCGACCCACCCCCTTCTGCAGGGAGTCTCCGCCTTGACCAGCGACAACCACGGCATCATCGAAGCCGGCCGTGCCATCCGCCCCTACCTCGCCGACTGGTTCGCCCCCCAGGACGCCGCAGCCTTCGACCAAGGGATCGCCGCCCTGCTCACCACTGCCAACCCGGCCGACGCAGGAACCCAGGCTGGTCAGCTGCGCGCCCTCCTCGAAGGCCACCCTCACACCGGCCGGTTCCTGCGCGATGTTCTCGCCGACGCCCCGCACTACAGGCCGCCCGACCAGCAGCCCCGCTACCAGCGCACCCCCCGCCCCAGCCCCCTCGGCGACCCAGGTCCAGTCGCCGCCGACCGGTACAACTGCCCGCGCGGCGACTACACCTGGTACCGGCCCGACCTAGGCAGCGCCATCCCCACCTGCCCCACCCACCAGGTCACCCTCGTACGAGGCTGACAGGCATGCTCGAGGAGTTCTGGAAAACAGTCGGCGAGAAAGTCGCCGACCGATGGGCATCGATCGCCGCCCCCGCCCTGGTGTACTGGCTCRCCCTCCTCGCCGTTTGGACCTACCACCACGGCGGCCTTCACACCCTCAGCAACCACACCAGCTGGCTCGACCGGCAGACCCCCGCAATCCAAACCCTCGCCATCCTCACCGCCCTACTCGGCATCGCAGCCACCGCGGTCCTGGTCAGCAGCGCTGCCACTCCGCTGCTCCGACTGCTTGAGGGCTACTGGCCGGCCATCGCCGACCCCCTCCGCCACCGCCTCGCCGCCCGCGCTGCGGCACGCGCCGCCGCAGACGACCTCGCCTGGCAGACAGCACACACTGCCGTGCAACCCCCGAACACCCCCACAAACCGGCAGCTCGTCGTCTACACCCGCCTCGAACGGCGTCGCCGACAGCATCCATCCCCAGGCGCCCCCGGCTTCTTCCTAGCCACCCGCACGGGCAACATCCTGCGCGCCGCCGAACGACGCCCCACTGACAAATACGGCTTGGACACCATCATCTGCTGGCCCCGTCTCTGGCCTCTGCTCCCTGACACCCACCGGACCGACCTCGCCGCCGCCCGCACCGCCCTCGACACTGCCGCCACCATTACCCTGTGGGCGCTGCTCTTCGCCGCCACCGGTGGCCTCTACACCCTGCTTGCCATCCCTGCRGGTCTCGCCGTCGCCACCATCACCGTCACCGTCGTCATCCCCGCCCGTGCGCAGGCGTTCGGYGAACTGATCGAAGTCGCCTTCGACACTCACCGCACCCAGCTCTACACCCACCTTCGTTGGCCGCTCCCCCACACCCCCGCAGAAGAAAAACCCGCGGGGCAAGCCCTCACCGCCTACCTCTGGCGCGGTTCCGACAACAACACCCCTAACTTCACACAGCCCACCCCGTGATCTYCCTCTGATCTCGCTACAACAACATTGCCAACACCGTCACGCGTCCTTTTCCTCAAACGTCGAGGTTCTCAAACGTCGAGGTTCTGGACAGACACTGCGGACAAAGGGGAGACTCTGCCACATTCGAAACCAGCAAATTCGGCAGGTATGGGTCCGGCCCRGAAGGCCGGACGTTGAGGAAGCCTCGTCACAGAGGAGAGGGGAACGAGTCGATGCGGGACGATCTTCTTGCCAGGGTCCAGGAGCGACTKGAGCTGTTCGCCGCCGAAAGCTCCCCCGAGATCGTGTTGGCCAACGATGCGGTGTTGGAGGTGATGGGTCTCTTGAACGCCGTCCCGGATCCGTCCATCGACACGGATGTTCTGCTCGCGGCCGGTCTTCTGTACTGGTGTCGTTATCTTGTGCTGGGAGGTGACGATGGCCGGYCGGACCTGGCGCGGGCACGGGAACTRCTGGCATCGGTCCACCGGTCGAATCCGACCCTTCTACCCAGCGAGATCCGTGACGCCCTTGACGAGGCTGACATGAACCCGAGCAGCCGGGAAAGGTTGGCACTTCGCGCCGAACACCTGTACGGCCAGTCGACGAAAACCGGTGACGTCGACGGTCTCAGCGAGGCGATCGCCCTGTTCCGACGCGCGTCTGCTGTTACGCCCGTGAGTCATCCGCTTCACGTYGGGCTCCTTTCCAATCTCGCGACGGCGTTACAGACGCGGTTCGCCTGGACGGGTTCGGACTCCGACATCGACGAGGCGGTCGACCTCGGCCGGCTGGCCGCCACCCGGGCACCGGAGAACCACCCTTCCCGCTTCCTGGTGCTGTCGGGTCTCAGTGGTTCGCTATGGGCGCGATGTGTGCACCGGAAGTCGCCGGCGGACCTGGAGGAATCCCTGCAGGCAATCCGGCAGGCGGTCGCRGTCATCCCGCCACAAGATCCTAATAGCGGYCGTTATCTGTCAAACCTAAGTAACATTCTGCGTTCCCGGTTCGAGTGGACGGGCGCGCGAGCCGATCTCGACGAGGCAGTGGAACAGGGTCGACGCGCCGTCGATGTGACGCCGGCCCACCATCCTCAGTACGCGACGATGCTCACCAATCTGGCCGTCGCGCTGCAGACGCGTTTCGTGCAGGCCGGGGTCTCGACGGATCTAACGGCCGCCATCGATATCTTTGGCCGCGCGGCCACAGTAACGCCTCCCAGCCATCCGCACTTTCCGGTCGTCTTGGGAAACTTGAGTGCTGCGCTGCTGGTCCGGGCGCTGCACACCGGGACGGACTCCGACCTCACCACGGCGGTGGAGACGGCCCGGCGGGCAGTGGCTGTGACTCCTCCCGGCAGCCCGGACCGTGCCCGGCGTCTCTCCAATCTGGGCAACATTCTCCGGGCACGTTTTGATCGGGTCGGGCTGCTGGTTGACCTGGATGAGGCTGTGGAGGTCTGCCGGCAGGCGGTAGTGGCGACGCCGGCCAGCCACGCGGAACGGGCCGTGATACTGACCAATCTTGGGGCCGTGGTGGGTCTGCGCGCGGATCGAATCGGGCGCGCGGCCGACCTGGACGAGGCAGTCACCGTCGGCCGGCAGGCGGCGGCTGCCACCTCGACGGAGCACACGGCTTGGGTCCCCGTCATGGTGAACCTCTGCAGGGCGCTGTCACGACGCGCCCGGCTGGCTGGTACCTCCGCAGATCTGGACGAAGCGGTGGAAACTGCCCGCGCGGCGCTCGCCGCCGCCGAGGCCAAAGAGAACAGAGCCTTTGTCGCGGCCGCGGCGTCGAATCTCGGCGAGACCCTCCATCTCCGCTTTGACCGGACAGAAGACATGCCCGACCTGGACGGTTCCGTGGCGGCGTACCGGATGGCGGTCGATGCTCGCGGCGATGACCCGGATGCTGCCACTTCCCTGTCCGGCCTCGGTCTTACCTTGTGGGGCCGTTTCGAACACACTGGGAGGCCGGCGGATCGGGATGTCAGTATCGCCGTGTTTCGACGTGCCGCCGCGCTGGCAACGGCAGCACCCAGCATCCGAGCGAAGGYGGCGGGAGCATGGGCGAGCCTGGCGGCCACCGCGGGCGACTGGCAGCAGGCTGTCGCCGGCTACAGCACCGCTGTGGACCTGCTGGGACAGGTCGCGCCGCGCAGCCTTGACCGCGAAGACCAGGAGTATCGTCTCGTCACCCTGTCCCGGCTGGGATCGCAGGCCGCCGCAGCGTGTTTACAGGTCGGCAAGGTCGAACGCGCCCTGGAACTCTGGGAGCAAGGACGCGGAGTCATCCTCGGCCAGATTCTCGACGCCCGTACGGACCTCGCCCTCCTTGCCGCAAGAGACCCGGAGAAGGCCGCGCTGTTCAGGCGGCTTCAGGATGAGTTCGACGCTCCTCCCGCCTTCGACGGATCCGACATACCGCTGGCGGAGCAGGCATCCCCGCCATTCGTCGGAAACGACGCGACGGGCACGGCACGACGCGGTGCCGACCGGCGGCATGCCCGCGCGGCGCGGTTCGCAAGCCTCGTCTCCGAGATCCGCAGCCTGCCGGACTTCGAGCGTTTTCTTCTGCCACCAACCATCGACGATCTTCGGCACGCCGCGAGCCAGGGGCCGATCGTGGCCGTCAACGTCAGCGAGATCCGTTGCGATGCCCTGATCCTGACCACGGCCGGCGTGCAGCTCCTACCCCTGCCGGACCTCACTGAAGAAGCCGTTGGTGACCAGGTCCTCGCTTTCCTGACGGCTGTCGAACGCGGCGACGAGAAGGGGCTCTCGAACGTCTTCGGCTGGCTGTGGGACGTCCTCGCCGGACCGGTGTTGGAACGCCTGGACATCCACGGACCACCGGCAACGGGCACCTCGTGGCCGCGGATGTGGTGGTGCCTGTCGGGGCTGTTGTCGTTCCTTCCCGTGCACGCGGCAGGCCATCACCAGGCTCGATTCGATCCGGCGCCGGACACGCTGATCGATAGAGTGATCTGTTCGTACACTCCAACGATCYGCGCCTTGGGCCATGYTCGGCGCACCGCGCCCGACGCGGCGACGCTTGTCGGCCTTCCGTCAGCGAACGACGAGGGCAGGCGCGCGCTGGTCGTGGTGATGCCCCACACCCCCGACGCCGGCGACCTGCCCGGCGCACACCTCGAAGCCGCCATCCTCACGCGGATTCTGCACGAACGGGTGAGCACGCTGGTCCAGGACAAAGCGACCCGCGCTGCGGTGCTGGCCGCCCTGCCGCAGGCACGCTGGGTGCACTTCGCCTGCCATGGCGAGGCAGCCATCTCCGCCCCATCGACCAGCCGTCTGCTACTACACGACCAGCCCCTCACCGTTCTGGACGTCAACCGCCTCAGGCTCACCGACGCCGAACTTGCGTACCTGTCCGCGTGCGAAACCGCCCGCCCGGGCGGCGAGCTTTCCGACGAGGCGATGCACCTCGCCTCCGCCTTCCAGCTCGCCGGCTATCGGCATGTCATCGCCACGCTGTGGCCCATCAACGACCAGATCGCCGTCGACCTCGCGGAAAATATCTACAGGTTCCTAGCCGACGGTAGCGACGTGGCCGCGGCCGTTCACAACGCCACCCGTGCCCAGCGCAACTACGCGCCGCGATCCCCGTCACAGTGGGCGTCCCACATCCACGTCGGCGCCTGACGCCGCCACGCCCACACCGTAGCAGCCCACCAAGCTGCTACGTGAGGTTCTTGACAAGCCGTCGCGGCGACAGGAGGTGCACAGAGCGCCCGGGCGGGGGTTCCGAATCCGGTCACCGGCAGGCCTGCGCCGGGAGCGAAAGTAACTGGCGGTGGTTTGTTGTGATCGGTAATGGGAGCGGGAACAGGGAATAAGGAGAAGTGATCGCCTGCGGTCATGGGGGTGAGCAGTGATGACAGCGCGGCTGCCGTGCCCGCCGGCACCGGCGCCGTGGAGGCGTACGCGTCCCGGTTCGATGACCTGTTCGCGTCGCGGGCGCAGCGGCAGGGGTTCCGGGACTGTCTGGTTGGTCTGGCTGGCGCCGCGGGACCGGAACAAGACACTGACCTGCCTGGCCGGGGCGGAGCCGGTGGTCGGCGCCCAGCACCGGCAGGCCCAGCGGCTGCAGTGGTTCGTCTCGGAGTCCTCCTGGGACCACCAGAAGATCAACAGTAGGCGGGTTGAGCTGCTCGCCAGAGCGCCAGGCACAGCCCCGCAGCCGGGCGGGGCCCTGGTCATCGACGACTCCGGGGACCGCAAGAGCGGGCACGCCACCGCGGGAGTCTCCCGCCAGTACCTCGGTTCCCGCGGGGCCATCGAGCGTGGCGTCGTCGCGGTGACCACGGCATGGGCCGACGAGCGGGCCTACCACCCGCTGCACACCCGGCTCTACCTGCCGGCCCCCTGCCTACCCGAGGGGCGCAACGACCCGTCGTTCCAGACCAAGGGGCAGATCGCCGCCGGCCTGGTCACCGACGCCCGCACAGCCGGGATCCCGTTCCGCGCGGTGATCGCCGACTGCTTCTACGGCCCGTCCGAAAGCCCCGGCCTCGTCCTCGAAGACGATCCAGGACCCTGTGGCCGCAGCGATTTTTTTGCCCGCGGCCACGTCTCCCGCGGCCACGTCTCCCGCCGCCACACCCCCACCGCACCGTCGTCGCGTTCAACCGCCCGCCGGGCGGGCCGCTGGCACGACCAGCCCCGCCGCAGCAGCCGCTCACATCGCAGAGCTGGGCAGGAACCTGCTACTCAACGTCTTGGGCCTCCCTGCCTTCACCGTGGCCGCGCTGGAGGTAGTACCGAAGCAGTCGATCTTTCAGCCGGGATCGCTGGYGATCGCTGGTAGGGCGCCGGATTGGGAGCAATACAAGCCCCCGGCTCCTGGTCGGGCCAGCCGGCTGGTGGGCGGGTCGGGTCGATACCAGCGGGAGTTCGACGCGGCCCGAAGCACGTGGGAAGCCGACACGGCCGAGTTCCAGCGGGTCGAGACCGACCGGCTACGACAACTCACTGCGGCTCGAACCAGACACGACCAGCAGGTGGCTGCGGCCCTCGACCGTGCCGCGGCGCACAACGCCCGCATCGCGGCACAGTGGGCGGCGTGTCTGGACGGTGACCCGGAAGCGGTCGAGTGGTTCGTCGGCCAAGCGCTCGCGGCCACGTCCTATCCCGACGGCTTCCCCGTAGCACGCAAAATCGCCTACCGGCCCCAGGAACACGACATCGTCATCGAGATCGAATTCCCACAACGATCCGTGATCCCCGAAATCAGGGAATACAAGCTATTCAAGACCGCACCCGAGGTCAGGCCGGTAAAGTGGAAAGAGCCTGAAGCCAAGAAGCTATATGCRCAGCTCGTTGCCTGGATGACGTTGCGGATAGTGCACGAAGTCTTCGAGGCCACGAAGACGCTTGACCTCATCGATGTTGTTGTCTTCAACGGAACCGTCATCGATGTAGCACCCACGACCGGCAAAGACACTCTCTACCATCTGGTAAGTCTCGAACCCGAACGATCCCTGTTCGAGGCGAGCCTTGAACTCGACCGAGTCACCGATCCGATCGGATGCCTGCGCGAGCTGGGCGCGGAAGTCTCACCCAACCCTTACGATCTAGAAGCCGTGAAACCCGTTGTCACGTTCGACCTCCGTCGATTCAGACGTACGTAGTCGGAATTCCCGTGGGTGCATGGTCGCGGGCGGCGTGACGGTCGGTCACGCCGCTGGGTGTTGCGAGGAGTTCGCTGGTCAGCTGGGTGGCTGTTTCCACGCCTCAAGGTCGTCGGGGCTGGCGGCCCAGGGCAGGAACCGTTCGAGGTCGGTGCCGGTGAGCGCTGTGTCGTCGGTCTGGCCGCAGGCGTCGAGGTAGCTTTCCAGGTAGGTCAGCAGGTTCAGTCCGTGCAGCGTCGTGGTCGCGGTGACCGTGAAGATCGTGGCGGCGTCGCGGGCGGCGTCCTCGGTGCGGGAGCCGCCGGCGTTGCGCCGGGTCACGACTGGCCCCCTGATCGCTCTCTCGGCCGGGTTGTTGTCCAGACCGATCATGGGATAGCCGCGGTGGGCGGTCAGGCCGTCCCATTCCCGGTCCATCGTGGCCAGGGCCTTCTTCGCGGGTTCCTGCAGGCCCGGGGAGGTCATCTGTTCCTGTCGGACGGTGTCGATCATGCCGATCGCGGTGTCCCAGCCGGCGTAGGCGGCGGCCAGGGCGCGCTCGGCGCGCGGGGACGGGGCCGTGGCGGCGGTGTGCCAGGCCGCGGCGAGCGCGTCGTGCGCGGTGTAGAGATCGCGGATCCGGTCGACCCGCTGGCGGGCCCAGATCCCGAGCTGGGCGGGGTTCGCGTCCCCGGCTCGTACGAAGTGCCGCCGGGCGTGCGCCCAGCAGTACAGGTTGACCAGGCCGTCAGCCCGCCGGCCGGCGGAGGCGTACACGGTGTAGAAGTCCGACGACAGCACGAGCCGGCGCGCCGCGCCGCCCGGGGGTGTCGCTGAGCTGGCCGATGTCCGGGTCGAGGCCGACATGGTCGGCGAGGACCGCACTCGAACGGGTCGCGTCCATCACGAAGCATACCGAGTCCTCACCGAGGAAGACCCACAGCCAGAAGCGGGCCGGCCCGCCGCCGGGGAAATCGCAGTCGACCTCGTCACGGGTGAGATGGTCATAGTTCCGCCGGCCCATCAGTGGTCCGCGCTGGTGACCGCATGGTTGATGTTGGAACATGCTCCGACCAGCCGGGAGATCCGCGGAGACAAGGAACTGGCCCCGCCGCTGCCCCTGGCCTCGGCCGCCGGTGGGCTACGACGCGCCATGCTGTGCGCGGCGCGCGGTGGGCTGTCGTTGCGGGTGGCCGGCGAGCACGTCGACTGGTTCTTCCCGCACGGGCCAGGCGAGCTGCGGGACAAGGCGGCCGCCGCGATACGGGAGTTGGAATATCTGGTCAAGGATGTGGCTCGCCTCCACGGGAAGATCCGGGTGCGGGGAATGCGCTCGTGCGTCGTGGCCGAAGAGGCCTTGATCAGCGAGATTCTGCATACCCGGTCATTGGCGAAGCTGTCCTTGGCGCGGGTGGCGCCGACGGTGCTGTCCAGCTCGCACGAGCCGCACGAGGTGCTGGCACGGCTGCGTGCGGCCGGGCTGTCCCCGGTCGCCGAGGACGCGACGGGCACAGTGATCGTCGAGAAGCAGCAGGAGCACCGCGCGGCTGCGCCCCGGTCGCCGACGCGGGCCGCGTCCCGGGTCCGGCCCCGGATGGACGCGGAGAAGCTGGCCGCACGGCTGCTCGCGGACCCGGATGGCACGGACAGCGGCGGGTCGGATATCTCGGAGACGTCCGCGCGGCTGGCGCAGCTGAACCCTGGCCTGACCGATACCGAGATCATCCTGCTTGCCGACGCGATCGAGGCCCAGCGCGACGTGTTGATCAGCTATCGGAACAAGGCAGGAAACCGGACTGCCCGGGAGATCCAGCCGCACCAGCTGTACGGCCGATGGCTCGAGGCGTGGTGTCACCTGCGGGACGCACAACGGGACTTCACCGYGGCCAACATCGAGTCGGTCGCCCCGGTCGGCTGACCCCGTCGGTGGCCCTCACCGACTGCCTGTGCCCGCGCCCGACATCAGGCGACCAGGCCACTCACGCTCCAGCCCTCGGTGGGTTCAGGTGCCTTCGCGTACAGCTGCGAGGACTCGACGCAGGTCGACAGAGAACTGGGGTAGTTGCTCTCTGGCCGCGGTGTGCAGTATCTCGAGGTCGACGGACCAGTAGCCGTGGACGATCCGGTTGCGTAGCCGGACGGGCTGCTTCCAGGCGATGTCGGGATAGCTCTTGGTGATCTCTTCGGAGAGCTGACTGGCGGCTTCGCCGAGCACGGTGAAGTTCCACAGGAGTGCGTCGCGGCGCTGCCGGTCCGCTTCCAGGGCGCTGACGGTGATTCCGTCGKTGAGTTTCTGTGCCTGGTCGGCCGCTTCGATCATCTCGCTGAGAAGGAGGACGTCACGCCGCATAGACGGGCCGTGCCTCAGCCAGGACGGACGAGCGGAGMAGCGGGTGGAGCCCGCGGGCGGAGACCAAATCGACGGGCCGTCCGAACAGGCCGGTGAGGTCATCGGCGAGCTGCTCGATGTCCCAGCCCAGACGCCGGCCCGGCGCAAGGGTGTACAGGATGTCGATGTCGCTGTCAGCGGTCGCGGTGCCGCGCGCCTGCGAGCCGAACACCTGGAGTTCCGCGATCCCGTAACGAGCGCAGATCGCGGCCAGGCGTGCCCTGTCGATCTCTACTCCGGCGATGGACCCCACAGGTCAAGGGTAGCCGCAGGAAGCTCAAGGTCCAGGGCGCACCGTTCCAACGCGCATCGCCGCTGATCATGACTGCCCGTTGACCAGCCGCACGGGCAAACCGCGACTCACTGGCATCACGCCCGCCCCGGCGACTCGGACCGAGGCCAGCGGCACCCCGAGGCGGTTAAGGGGTTAACTCAACACCGGCAAACGAGCTCTGGACCACAGCGCCCGCCGGGCGAATCAGGCGACGGTTCGGATTGTGCGAATTTTGCACCAAGAAAAAAGTTCAACAAAATGCCAGGTCACACCAAGACGACGGCGCCCGCGAATGGAACGCCCGCGACGGCCGTGTCACCGATCTCGGGCTGCACTGCACCGTCGCCCCCGCGGCCGGTAACGAGATCACGATCGCGATTCGGGCATCCGCAGGCAGCGAGAACACGACCGGGTGACAGACGCCGGGTATTCGTGGTTCACAGATCCACCGGCCGTGCCCTCCACGACCCGGTGGACCTGACTCCCGCCACGGCGTGGCCATGGCTACTGAGAGCCTGTCCTGGATCTTGAGTGATGTTAACGCTCTGTAGTATCGCGGGGTTGCCGGCGTGGGACGGGATTCCCGCGAACGAGACGGCGGACCATGGTGCGGATCATCGCCCAGTGGATGAACGATGCGGAGGTGGCGGGGTGGCGTTCGTAGTCGCGGGCAAGCCGCCGGTGGGCGGTGAGCCAGGCAAGGGTACGTTCGACCACCCATCGTTTCGGCAGGGCCTCGAAGGTTTTCTGACCGGGTTTCTTCCGAACGATCTCGACGGTGGTCCTCATGATGGTCCGCGCCCATGCAACAAGCTGGCCAGCGAAACCGCCGTCGGYGAACAGATGACGGCAGCGATGATGGGTGAAGTAGTGGTCTATCAGGAGGCGCCGGCCGCCGTCGCGGTCCTGGACGTTGGCAGGGACGACGAGGACGGTCAGCAGGAGACCCAGCGTGTCGACGATCACGAACCGCTTGCGGCCGTTGACCTTCTTGCCGGCATCGTAGCCGCGGGAGTCGGCGCCGACCGTCTGGGCGCCCTTGACCGACTGGGAGTCCACCACCCCCGCGGTCGGCTCCGCGCGAGCCGGACCCTGCCCCGCAGCGCGTCATGGATCCCGGCGGTCACGCCTTTTTTCTTCCACCGGTCAAAGAAGCCGTAGACCGTCTGCCACGGCGGGAAGCCCGCCGGCAGCGCGCGCCACACGATCCCGTTGTGTGTCACGTACAGGATGGCGTCCACGATGTCCCGGCGAGAGTGCGCCTCGGGCCGGCCGTCCTTCGATACCGGCGGCAACACAGCTTCGACAAGCGCCCACTCGGCGTCGGTCAGATCCGATGGATACCGGTGTGTACGTACCATGACCAGCCCCTGCCGCCATCACCCCCGTCCAAACCCCACCAGCAACATCCACACCAACTTTCCGTCACGCTCCGCATATGCAAAAAGATCCAAAACAGGCTCTTGGAGCCTTGCCGGTCGACAGCGCAACGGACATACATCCACCTCTCCCGTGGTCTTCGGCGTGAGTGGCTCGTCACCCTGCAATTCTCCGCGACAGCGCTGAAGTTTCGGACGACTGGGCATCGCGCTCACCGCGCGCTGAAGAGATAGCGCTCGAGTACCCGATCGACGAATATCCGGCCGACACCAGGGCCGCCGGCCTCTGCCTGGGGGTCGGCGTCGGCGTCGACCTCGGTCTCGGCGTCGGCCGCGCGTCGGTACCGGTCCGGGTCGGCGAACAGGCCGTCCGTCACCTCATGCTCGACCAGCTCCGCGACAGCGTGCGCGGAACCGCCGAGGGCACGCAGTGCCCCGCGCAGCGTCTCCCACTCGACGTGCCGGTCGTTGTCGTTCCACAGCTCGGCTGCCAGGTCGTGGACGAGGGAGACGACCAGCACGGGCGTCCGGATGGCCGAGGAGATCACCATGACGTCGACCRCCGCAGCCGAGTGGCGTGCCGCGGCTGCGTCCCTCACGCCAGCCGGTTCGGGGCGTGCGGGAGCCCAGCGCCGCATCCCGGCGGACACCGTGGCCGCCGTGGACGTGACGAAGACGGCGAAAGCCATCAGATCGAGCAGAATGGTACGAGGCCCACGCCATGGCAGTGACGGCTCGGACAGGCCCGCTTCGGCAGCGAACACCGCGGCCAGGGCCCCGTCGATCGGGCCCGGTACCTCTTCCCGCGCCGCCGCGAGCGGCGCCGGTACCTGGAGGGTCAGGATCCCCTCGAACGGGGCGGGCAGGCCGTCGGCGACGAGGCGGGCCAGGCGGTCACGGGCGTCGAGGACGTCGTTGAGCCAACCGGCGGCGACCGTCGGAAGACTGCGCGCCGCCCGGCCCGGTGCACCGGCCCCGTCCACGGCCGACCCGCCCGGCCGCCGTCGGTCGACCAGTTCGGCGAGTCCCGCGGCCACCCGCTGCAGATCGGCGTCGGCGAGGGCGAGGACATGGGTCGCTACGACCAGCGACGCGGCTGCAACGACATCCGCATCGGTGAGATGGCGGTGCACATGCTCGGCGGCGGYGGGGTGGATGCGCCGCGTGGTCTCGGTCAGGGTCGCCACCAGCCCACCCACCGGACTCGCGGACCACTGCCCGCCGGTGGCGAGCCGCTCGACGTCCGCGGAGCATTCCGCGACGGCCTTGTCGATCGCGGCGACGCAGGCGGCAGGCACCAGACCCAGCCGGCCCTCMGCACGCACGACGGCCGCCTCCACGTCCAGCATCGCCCGCAGCCACGCCGCACCGCTCGTCGCCGTATCGATGAGAGTTCCGGCCCAGGACGCCGCCCGCCCGTCACCGTGTCGTAGGTCGTCCATCGTGCCGCTTCCTCTCGCAGACGGAGGTCCGGTCGCGGTCACGGCCGAGTGCGGGGCGGACCGGTCCGGGCGATGTGCACTCGCCGCCTCCGCCGCCCGGTCGGGCGCCTGCCGTGGCAGCGGTAGCGGTAGCGGTAGCGGTAGCGGTAGCGGTAGCGGTAGCGGTAGCGGTAGCGGTAGCGCCAGACCAGACTGTGCGGCTCGGCTACAGCGACGCTCGAGAGCCGGCCCGGGCCGCGCTCACCCTCGGGCCTCCAGGGCCCGCAGCTGATGGCGCACATGGCAGCCACCCGGATAGACGGCGGCATCCGGCCCCACGCGCAGCACCCGGTGGCAGGGGATGAGGATCGGCAGTGGATTGGCCGCTACCTCCAGCCCCACCGCCGCCGCCTCCGCCGGTCGACCCGCYGCGACAGCCAGCTCACCGACCGTCACCGCGGCGCCGAAGGGCACGGCGCACAGGGCACGCAGGACCTCCCGCTGGGCCGGGCCAACCAGCGACGTGTCCAGCGGCACCGCGAACTCCCGGCGGTCGCCGTCCAGGTACTCCACGATCTGGCGGTACACGTCGTCGAGCTGGCCGCACCTGGCCTCGGCGGCCGGCCCGACCTGCCTGGTCACGCTGTCCAGCACGAAGTCGGCGTCCTGGTCGCGGAAGGCCACGCGCACCACACCCCGCTGGGTCCGCACGAGGAAGAGCCGGCCGACAGCCGTGTCCACGTGGCGGTAGGTCACGGCGRCGTGAAGCGGGGCTCAGTGCACAGGCATCTCGCTGATCGCCGGCCTCCGGAATGCGACGGTTCGTGCGTTCACCCCTACGACGTCCGGGCCGGGCYGTTTGTGAGCCCCGGGCAGGTCCTCGCGTCCTCGTCCGCCCGGGACGGGCCCCGGCCGCTGCGCCGACCGGATCCGACCAGGCCCGAGCCCGGGCTCACACTTGGGCCGTGTGGATCGTTCTTCTGGCATGGAGCGCGAACCGTTCGACGCCGTGGTCCAGCGGTGCGGGCCGATGGTGCTGCGGGTCTGCTGGGCGGTCGCCGGGCCGGATCTGGCCGAGGATGCCTGGTCGGAGACGTTTCTCGCGGCGCTGCKGGCGTATCCGGAGCTGCCTGCGGGCAGCAACGTCGAGGCGTGGTTGGTGACGATCGCGCGCAACAAGGCGATCGACCAGCTGCGGGCCCAGTCACGGCGGCCCGCGCCGACGGAGCGCCTCCCGGAGCCGGCCCGGTGGGAGGAGCGTGACACGCAGCTGGATCTGTGGGACGCGCTGAAACGGCTCACGCCCAGGCAACGGGAGGCCGTCGCGCTCCACTATCTCGCCGGACTCCCGTACGCCGAGGTCGCCCGGCTCGTCGGTGGCAATCCCGCCGCCGCGCGGCGCGCGGGCGCTGACGCCATCGCATCGCTGCGGAGCATGCTTGCACTGGCGAAGGAGGACGAGTCGCGATGACCAGCGACGATCTTCGGGCGCCCGATCCGTTCGCCGCCATGCCGGACCTCGATGCCCGGCTCAGTCGCCTGCGCCAACGGCTCGCGGCCGAGGCCGAGCGGGAGGGTCTGCTGGACGTGGCCTACCGCAGCGTGGACTCGCCCGTCGGGCGGCTCCTGCTCGCAGCGACCCCGCAGGGGCTGGTCCGGGTCGCCTATGAGGTGGAGGACCACGACGCCGTGCTCGCGTCGCTGTCCGAGYGGATCAGCCCCCGCGTTCTGCGGGCGAACGGGCGGCTCGATCCCGTCGCCGTTCAGCTCGACGCGTACTTCRCCGGGGCCCGGTCACGCTTCACACTGAGCCTCGATCTGCGGCTCGCGACGGGATTCCGGCTCTCGGTGCTGGAGCACCTGCGCGACATCCCCTATGGCAGCACGGCCAGCTACGCGGCGGTCGCCGCGCTGGCGGGCAGCCCTCGCGCGGTCCGGGCAGTGGGGACGGCCTGCGCGACGAATCCACTGCCCGTGATCCTTCCATGTCATCGCGTCATATACAGCGACGGCCGGATCGGCCGCTACCTGGGCGGCGAGCAGGCCAAGCAATCCCTGCTGCGGCTCGAGGGGGCACTCTGACGCGGCGCGGAGAGGTCACAGGGCATCGGATCGCAATCGACACCTCACGTTCCGGCCTGTCCGGGCGTCTCCTTGCCGAGAGCCTCGTCAACGCTCTCGCCGCCGCCCCGGCGGCGGGCCGAACCCCTGGACGGGACAACGCATGTCTGCAGCACTTGTCACCGGGAGCAACCGTGGATTGGGCTTCGCAACCGCGCAGGCGTTGGCGCGGCTCGGGCACCGGATCCTCGTGACCGCGCGGGAGCAGGCCGCGGCGGACAAGGCCGCGGCCGATCTGACGGCGCAGGGATTCGACGCCGACGCCATCGCGCTCGACGTCACCTCCCCCGACAGCATCGCGGCAGCCACCAGGCGGGTCGCGGAGCTGCCGGCCGGCCTGGACATTCTGGTCAACAACGCGGGGATCCTGCCCGAGGCCACGGACGGCGAGCAGCACGAGTTCGCCTCCCTCGATCTGTTCGGGAAGACGTACGCGACCAACGTCTTCGGCCCGGTTGCCGTCACCGAGGCGCTCCTTCCGCTGCTGCGCAGGAGCCCGGCCGGCCGCATCGTCAACGTCTCCACCACGATGGGCTCGCTCAGCGACCAGGCGAACCCCRCATCGCCCTACTACGGCCTGATCGTGCCGGCGTACCAGAGCTCGAAGGCGGCGCTGAACAGCATCACGATCTCGCTCGCCAAGAAGCTCGCCGACACCCCCATCAAGATCAGCTCAGTCTGCCCGGGCTTCGTGCAGACCGACCTGACCCCGATCAACAGAGAGCAGGCTCAACTCACCGCCGACCAAGCCGCGCAGGTCGTCGTCCGGGCCGCGACCCTGCCCGACGACGCCCCCTCGGGCACGTTCTTCGACCAGAACGGCATCGTAGCCTGGTAGCAAACACCGCGCCCGGGTAGCAGCGCGCCGCACCCGACCGGCATGACCCACCAGGCGTGACGGGGTTCGGTCCGGCGGGAGTCGCTGCGGCCGCCGGGTGCCGGCCTGCCCGTGGAGGACAGGCCTGGCACTCGACGGCCCAGGCCGCAGGCCGCGACGGAGCGCCCAGGATCAGCGGGCGCGGGTCAGCTGGCGGCCCGTTCCCTGCCGAAACGCCTGCGGCGACGACTCCCACCGGTCGCCCAGCAGCAGGTCGCTGCCGGCGAGGATGGCACGCATGAGGTTGGACGTCCGGAACGTCGGCTCGATGCCCATCGTGTCGATGAGCGTGGAGCGGAGGCGACGGAAGACCGAGGCGGCTCGCTTCGGATGGCCGGACCGGGAGTGGGCCACCATGAGCTGGGCGTGCAGGTTCGTGCATCGGATGCAGGCTGATCAGGTCTTCCAGTTCGGGCACGAGCTCGTGGTGCCGCCCGAGCGCCAGGTCGGCCTCGATCCTGAGCTCGGTCGCGTGCAGCCTGGCCTCCTCCAGCGCCATGACGTGCGGTGCGCTGAGGCTGCCACGTTTGACATCCGCGAGGGCAGGGCCGCGCCACTCGCGCAGCGCCTGGCCCAACAGCCGGCTCGCCGCCTCGGCATCGCGCCGAGCCGCGGCAGTCCGCCCGGCCCGATATAGATCATCGAATCGGCACCGGTCGAAGTCGTATCCGTCCGCCACGATCTGGTATACATGGTTCCGGGTGACGAGAACCTCGCGAGAATCCTGGACCGACGGCAGCCGGAGACTCCGCCGGATATGCAGCACGTAGAGGGTGCGTCTTTTTGAGCACGTAGAGGGTGCGTCTTTTTGAGCACGTAGAGGGTGCGTCTTTTTGAGCACGTAGAGGGTGCGTCTTTTTGAGCACGTAGAGGGTGCGTCTTTTTGAGCATTCCTGGCGGCGTGGCCGCCACCTGATCGGATGAGAATTCTGTGGGGCTGCGGTGGCCTGTTTGTCGCGTTCGGGGTTGTGTCTGGGATGATGGTGGGGCGTTGCCCGGTCGACGTCGGCTGTCTCTGGTGCGGACGCAGGGCTGCGCGGAGGTAGCTGTCGGTTACGATCAACTACGTCTGGTAAGTGCCCGGGCGTGATGGCTCACGCGTCCTACGTGGTGACGTAGAAAGCCTATGCCRCTGCGCGGCGACGGCAGTGGCGACCTATTCGAAACCGTCGATTCGATGTAAGTAGTCGGAAGTCGCGTGGGGGAATGCTGACGGGCGGTGTCACCGGGTGTGACACCGCTGGAGTCGGGCTGGCGTGGCTGGGTCAGCCGGGAGGCTTCCTCCAGCGGGCGAGGTCGTCGGGGTTGGCAGCCCAGGGCAGGAACCGGTCGAGGTCCGTCCCGGTGGGTGCTCTGGCGCCGGCGCGACCGCAGGCGTCGAGGTAGTCGGCCAGGTAGGTCAGTGGGTTGAGGCCGTGCAGGTCGGCGGTCGCGGTGACGGTGAAGATCGTGGCGGCGCGGCGGGCGGCGTCGTCGGTGCGGGAGCCGCCGGTGTTCCGCCGTGTGATCACCGGTTTGCGGATGATCCTCTCGGCCGGGTTGTTGTCCAGACCGATCATGGGATGGTTGCGGTGGGCGACCAGCCCGGTCCACTCCCGGTCCATCGTGGCCAGCGCCCTGCGCGCGGGTTCGGGCAGGCCGGGGGACGCCATGTGCTCGCGGCGGGCGGTGTCGATCGCGTCGATCGCGCGGTCCCAACCGGTGTAGGCGGTCGCGAGACGCCGCTCGGCCGGCGGGCTCGGGGCCGTGATCGCCGCCTKCCAGGCGGCGGCGAGTTCGGCGTGCGCCGCGTAGAGCGCGGCGATCCGCTCGCGCCACTGCCGGGCCCAGATCCCCAGCTGCGCGGGGTTCGCGTCGCCCGCGCGCAGGAAGTACCGCCGGACGTGGACCCAGCAGAACAGGTTGACGATCCCGTCCGCCTTCGCCCCCGCGGACGCGTAGACGGCGTAGARGTCCGAGGAGATCACCAGCCGGCGCGGGCCGCCGGCGCCGTCGTCGCCCGTCAGCTGCCCGGTCTCGGCATCGATCCCGACATGGTCGGCGAGCACCGCGGCCGAGCGGGTCGGGTCCATCACGAAACACACCGAGTCCGGCCCCAGGAACACCCACAGCCACCAGCGCGCCGAGCCGTCCCCGCCGGTCGGGGTGAACACCCGCCAGGTCGTCTCGTCGGCGTGCAGGTGCCACGMCCCCCGCGACCGCCCGACGATCTTCTCCGCGAGCGGGGCGAGTAGGTCGCCGACCTGGGCGCACGCCCCGGTCAGCGTCGCCGGCGAGATCTCCGCCCCCTGCCGGGACAGGCCGGTGACCAGTGAGTTCTGGGAACGGCCCGCGACATAGCGCTCCACGACCAGCAGGGCGAGGAACCGGTGCGTGAACAGRCCCTTCCCGATCGCCTTCGACGGGCCCGGCGCGGTCACCGTCACCGGCCCCCCGCACCGGCAGCCTCGCCGGTAGCGGCGACGCCGCGTGACCCGCAGCCGCACCGACACCACCCAGTCGAGCTGCTCGACGACGTGCTCACCCCACGGCGTGAACGACGCCCCGCACGACGGGCACGTGTAACCCCCGCCCTCGAAGTCGCCGTCGACCTCGTCACGCGCCAGGTGGTCGTAGCTGCGCCGGCCCGAACGCGCCCCCGGCCCCCGCGGCCGGCCCGTCGACCCACCAGCCCCCTCACCAGCCGCCCCGTCCCGACCATCACCGCTGTCCCCTGCGCCGGCGCAGGCCGGCGGCCCGCCCGACGCGCGCTCCGACGACCGGCCGAACAGCATCCGACGCAACGTCGCCAGTTCCGCCCGCAACGCCTCAAGCTCGGCCGCGGCCGCGGTCTCCCGCGCGAGCAGCCGGGCATGCTCCGTCCCCAGCTCCGCGAGCTCGACTCGCAGACGGCCGTTCTCCACCAACACATCCGCCAGCGCCTCACCACCAGCAACGCCGCAAACACCCGACTCGACAACCGCCACGCACCACAGCAAACCATCCCGACCAGCGAACCGTCACCCACGGARAYCATCAGGCCACACCCAGTCCCCGCAGCCACCGCCAACGTCGATCAACTCAACGGGACTTCCGACTACGTACGTTCGGGCGGTGGCCGGAGGGGTGCCGTAAATAGAGAAGTCCCCGGTAGATCACAGGGTGTCTACCCCACTGTGCCCTTGACCGAGGACTTCCGTTGCTAACCTACCCTGGTGTCGTCGACCTGCCCGAGTCGACCCTGACCTTCCTCGCGGGGCTGCTGGCCGAGGACCGCGCCCAGCGTCGGACCTGGCGCAAGCTGCCCCCACCCGAGCAGGCACTCCTGGTGCTCGTCCACCTCCGCAAGGG